>CAIQGU010000306.1 GCA_903871435.1 uncultured Burkholderiales bacterium
AAGCAGAAGACGGCATACGAGATAACGTGATGTGACTGGAGTTCAGACGTGTGCTCTTCGATCTGGAACTGCATATCAAGGTCATCCACATTCTCATCGAGCTGATCGAGCAGCAGCTCGTGCCGCAGCCTTTATCCCCGCCGTCTTCCGGAGCCGCCTGAGCCCATGCCACGCCGCGCTGATCTTTCCTCCGTACTCATCATCGGCGCCGGCCCCATCGTCATCGGCCAGGCCTGCGAGTTCGACTATTCCGGTGCCCAGGCCTGCAAGGCGCTGCGCGAGGAAGGCTACCGCGTCATCCTCGTCAACAGCAATCCGGCCACCATCATGACCGACCCCGGCATGGCCGATGTCACCTACATCGAACCCATCACCTGGCAGGTGGTCGAGCGCATTATCGCCCGCGAGCGTCCCGATGCCATCCTCCCCACCATGGGCGGCCAGACGGCGCTCAATTGCGCCATGGACCTGCACCGCCACGGCGTGCTCGAGCGTCATGGCGTGCAGCTTATCGGCGCGTCTCCGGCCGCCATCGAGATGGCCGAAGACCGCCAGAAGTTCAAGCAGGCCATGGCGCGCATCGGCCTGGCCTCGGCCATGTCGGCGGTGGCGCACACCCTGCCCGAGGCGCTGGCGGTCCAGGAACTGGTCGGCTTTCCGGCGGTGATCCGCCCCAGTTTCACGATGGGCGGCACGGGCGGCGGCATCGCCTACAACATGGAGGAATTCGTCGCCATCTGCCAGCGCGGCCTCGAACTTTCGCCCACGCGCGAACTGTTGATCGAGGAATCGCTGATCGGCTGGAAGGAATTCGAGATGGAAGTCGTGCGCGATCGCAACGACAACTGCATCATCGTGTGTTCCATCGAGAATCTCGACCCCATGGGCATACACACCGGCGATTCCATCACGGTGGCCCCTGCGCAGACGCTCACCGACAAGGAATTCCAGGTGATGCGCAACGCCTCCATCGCCATCCTGCGCGAGATCGGCGTCGATACCGGGGGCTCCAACGTCCAGTTCGCCGTGCACCCCGGCGACGGCCGCATGATCGTCATCGAGATGAACCCGCGGGTTTCGCGGTCCTCGGCCCTGGCGTCCAAGGCCACCGGCTTTCCCATCGCCCGGGTCGCCGCCAAGTTGGCCATCGGCTACTCGCTCGACGAACTGCGCAACGAGATCACCCGCGGTGCCACGCCGGCTTCCTTCGAGCCCACCATCGACTACGTGGTCACCAAGATCCCGCGTTTTGCGTTCGAGAAATTCCCCCAGGCCGACAACCACCTCACCACGCAGATGAAGTCGGTGGGCGAGGTCATGGCCATCGGCCGCACCTTCCAGGAGTCGTTCCAGAAGGCGCTGCGCGGCCTGGAGATCGGCGTCGAGGGACTCAACGAGCGCTCTACCGACCGCGACGAGATCATCGAGGAGATCGGCGAGCCTGGACCGCACCGCATCTGGTTCGTGGCCGACGCCTTCCGCCTGGGCATGTCGCTCGAGCTGGTGTTCGAGGAAACCGGCATCGACCCCTGGTTCCTGGCGCAGATCGAGGACCTGGTCCTTTGGGAGCGCCGCCTGGGTGGCAGCACCATCGACTCCCTCGATGGCGAGGACTGGATGCTGCTCAAGCGCAAGGGCTTTGCCGATGCCCGGCTGGCACACCTGCTGGGCGATACCGCCGGGCGAGTGCGCGCCGCGCGCCGCAGCTATGGCGTGCGGCCCGTGTACCGGCGCGTCGATACCTGCGCTGCCGAATTCTCGACGGCGACGGCCTACCTCTATTCCACCTATGGCGAGGCCTGCGAGGCCGCGCCGACTGACCGGCGCAAGGTCATGGTGCTGGGTGGCGGGCCCAATCGCATCGGCCAGGGTCTCGAATTC
>CAIQGU010000307.1 GCA_903871435.1 uncultured Burkholderiales bacterium
CTCGTTCGTGGTGACCGGCAGCACGCTGGACATCAACAACGCCATTCCGCTGTCGATCACCGGGCCGGTGTCGGCGGAGTATCTGGCCATCACGGCCACGGGCACGATTGGGGTGAGTGGGACGATCACCACCACCGGGCTGCCGCTGGCGGTGCAGGTGGCGAGCACGCTGCCGATGGCACCGGGGAGTTATCTGGCGGTGACGCAGGGCACGGATGGCAGCCTGCCTTCCATTCAGCAGACGGGAACGCTGCTGGTGCGGCCATCGACGGGGGCTGCTGCGGCGAATTTGCGGCTTGATCTGCCGACCACCGGCGGCACCATCACGCTCAATGATCTTGAAGGGCCGCAGGCGAACCTGGTTTTGTTCACACGAACGGGGGGGACGGCCACGGGGATTGTCAATGTCGCCAATCTGACTGTGGTTGGCAGCCAGAAATCGGCTTCGCTGTTTGGCACGGTGGCCAACCGGGGCGGGCAGCAGGCGGCCGGCCTTGCCACGATCTTTAACTTTCCCACCGTGCAGCCAAAGCCGCAAAGCGATTACCGCCTGAACGGATGCCCGATCGGCTCGGTGAACTGCGTGCTGTTGCCGCTTGGCTTCCTGCCGGCCGCGAACCCGCTGCATGATTTCGTGCTCAATGCCGGTGTGGGTTACGGCGGTGAGAGCGACCTTGCTTTGCCTGATGTCTCCAGCCGGGATTACTGACATGCGGCGCATTTTGATTGCAGCGATTGGGGCGTTTTCATTGGCAGTGTCCGGCTGCGCGGTGCCACCGCCGAGTGCGTATGTGGAGAATAGTGGGGCTGCGACGCAGAGCGGGGTTCCGCTGGGGAGCAACCAGGCGGGCGAGGCATGCACCGGGCAGGGGCATAATGACGGTGCGTCGCGCAGCCTGGATGTGTATTGCGGCACGTGGCAGCAGCCGAGTGGCACGGTGCGCTCGGCGGGGCCGGTGGCGGCGGGCGATCTTCTGAATTTGGCCAATTCGTCGCCATGGCGGCAGACGCTGGAGCAGCGTTATGCGTGCGGCGCTGCGACCGCGACCACGATTTTGGATGGTGTGCCGGCGGCGCTGTTGTCCTGCACGCGCAGGCAGGGTGGCTGGGCGCATGTGGCGATGGTGGCGGCGGCGGGTGGCGGCGCTTCGGGCAATGATGGCTGGTATGCCGATGGCGTGCTGCCGGCACTGCCTGCCATTGAGCGCGCGGTGGGGTTGCAGGCGGGGCGGTTGAAGCCGGAGGCGGCGACAGCGGCGGTGCGCTCGGGGGCGGATGCGTTGCTGGCGAGCCGTTTGGCGGCGGAGGCGTTCAGCTCTGGCGATATCGGCAAGTATGATGCGCTGATGGTCGCCGGCAGCCGGGCCAATCAGGCGGAGCGTTTCGCGGCGGCGGAAAGTGCGTTTCGCGCGGCGCTGGCGTTGCAGCAAAAGGCGCTTGGCGCAAACAATCCGAACACGGCGACGACGCTGGAGCGGCTGGCGTTGCAGATCTCCAACCAGGGCCGGTTTGCTGAGGCGGACACGCTGTTCACGCGGGCGACGGATCTGGCGGCGAAGTCGGACGATCCGCTGGCGGGGGCGAGGCTTACGCATTATCAGGCGCTGCATCTGCTCAATGAGGGCAAGGCCGACGCGGCGTTGGCGGGGCTTGTGCAGGCGGAGGCTGGATATAGCGGCAAGTTGCCGGCGTCGGTGCTGAACGCGCGGCCGGTGCGGGTGGTGTCGAGCGGGTCATTTGGCGACGTGCTGGCCAATCGTGAGTTGATTGCAGACCCGACCATTCGCACCGCATTGGCCGGGACGATCGAGGTGCGGCGATATCGCGCGGTGGTGCTGCGCAATCTGGGGCGGACGGCGGAGGCGGAGGCGGCGCTGGCCTCGGCCAACACGCTGTCGGCTGGCAATAATCTGCGTGAGCCGGTGGAGCAGGGCAGGCTTGGGCGCACAGCTGGTGCGGCCGATCTGGCGCGGGGCGATGCCGGGCTCGCAGCGGACACGCTGGCGACGGCGGCCACGACATTCGGCTCGGCTTTGCCGCTGAGCCGTCCGCTGGCGGAGACTCGGATGCTGCAGGCGGCGGCGATCGGAAGTGCGAAAGGTCTGCCTGCGGCGTTGGCGGCGTGTCAGGAGGGGACGACGATTTTGCGGCAGGAGGCGCTGGGTGCATCGTCTGCGGTGATTTTCCCGTGTCTGGATGTGTTCGCGGCGGCGGCGGAGGCCAATCCGGCGCAGAAGCAGGCACTGCTTTCGACGATGTTCGAGGCGGCACAGCTGGCGCAGGGCGGCATCACCGGCAGCCAGATTGCGCAGGCAACGGCGCGCTTGGCTGAGGGCTCGCGTGATCCAAAGGTGGCCGATGCGATCCGGAAGCGGCAGGATGCGGGCAGCACGCTGACCGATCTGGAGCGGGCGCGTGATGCGCGGGCGCAGAGTGGGGTTGCCAGCGACACGGCAGCGCTCGACGCCAAGATCACCGAGGCGCGGGCGGCGTTGGCCGATGCGGATGCGGCGCTGCAGGCCGCTTCCCCCAATTATGGTCAGCTGGTGCAGGAAGTGGTGAAGGCCAGCGACGTGTTGGCGCTGTTGCGTGATGATGAAGCGTTCACCGCGATTGATCTGGGTGACACCGGCGGCTGGGTGTTTGTGCTGCGCAACGGTCAGGTGAGTGCGGCGCGCGTGAAGACGTCGCTCGATGGCATTGGCAAGCTGGTGCAGCGGGTGCGCGCAGGCGTGGAGCCGACGACCGATGTGCTGCCGCGCTTCGACACGGCGGCGGCGGCGGAGCTGTATCAGGCGACGCTGGGTCCGGTTTCGGCGCAGTTGGAGGGGCTGAAATCGCTGGTGGTGGCCCCGACCGGTCCGTTGCTGTCGGTGCCGTTCGGCGTGTTGCTGACGGGGCCTGGGAATGCGGACCGCTTGGGTGAGGCTCCTTGGCTGCTCAAGAAGATGACGATTGCGCATGTGCC
>CAIQGU010000308.1 GCA_903871435.1 uncultured Burkholderiales bacterium
AGATCTACACAGGCGAAGACACTCTTTCCCTACACGACGCTCTTCCGATCTGGCCGCTGCGGCCAGTCGCGTGGGCGGCCATTGCGGAGTTTCACCCGTGAGCCAGGACGCCAGCAGCAGCAGGGCGCCGCCACACAGCATCTCGCTGGCGAAGCCGATGGCGCCGGGGGCGAGCACGAAGCGGCGCTGGCTCAGCACGCTGCCCAGTGCCCAACCGCCGCACGCGATGGTAATGGCGGCCAAGCCGGATGGCGATGCGCGAAATTCTGCGCCTTGTATCAGGAGCAGCACCCCACTGAGCCCAATCACGATGCCGACGACCTCGAGTCTTGCCGGGCGCACGCCAAACAACAGGTTGGTAGCGGTGATCATCATCGGCATCACGGCGATGAACGCGACCACCACACCCGAGCCTATCCCGAGTTCCGCCGTGGCCGTACCGCCCATGCCGCATACCAGCATGAGAAAGCCGATGATGGTGGCATGCACCCATTGACGCAGTGACGGCAGCGGGGCGCCGCGGACCCCGCGCGACCACGCAAACAGCAAGCCGCCGGCTGCCAGAAAGCGGGTGGCCATCTGGAAGAAAGGGGGAAAGCTCGGCAATGCGAACTTGATGGCGAGATACGTCGAACCCCAGATCAGCCAGGTAGCGAGCAGGCACGCCAGCACCAAGGGCGGCAGCCGGTTTTCCGCAGCACCCGCTGTCATGGCCTATTCCGGCCGCAGGGCCGACGTTGGGATGAAGAGCAGACCGAACCGCTGCGGAAGGAAAGTCGCATGGCTTGCCCGCCGGTCGGCGAACAAACTCGCCGCCGCGGTATTAGTCCGCCTGGCGTCAGGCGACGGACGGCTTTTCGGGGGTAGACGCTTCAGCGGCCGGCGCATCGTCGTCTGCGGGGCCATCTTCAGGGGACTTGGGTTTTGCGTGACGCGAGCGCTTTTCTTCCTGCTTTTTTTTGCGGGCAAGTTCGCGCTGTCGTTTTTCGAAGGAATAGTTGGGTTTTGCCATCTTCCGACCGCAATGGGCCTCCGCGCTTTAGCTCCAGGCTACTGCACGGGGAGACTGCAACAAGCCGCGGCGGGTGCCGCGGCTTGCATTACTGTCGAACTAGATTGCGCGGATCTGGGTTGCCTGCGGGCCCTTGCTGCCCTGTGCAACCACGAACTCTACGCGCTGGCTTTCTTGAAGCGACTTGAAGCCGTTGCCTTGAATTTCAGAGAAATGCGCAAACAGATCCTTGCCGCCATCATCGGGGGTGATGAAGCCGAAACCTTTTGCATCGTTGAACCACTTGACGATCCCAGTTGCCATAAAAACTCCGTATTGAAAAGATGGATATATCGCCGAGCATCGCACGGCGTGCAGACGATCAAGCGACGCAAGCTGGGTAAACCACAGGAGCGCGATCGACGCGACCAGCTGGAAGGACCAAGGGCAAACGAGACTTAAACGAACGCGATAGCAATAGTACTCCAATTGCGGCGCAAATTATGGCCAGCCAAGGTAGTCCTTTCCAGCTACCACCGAGGACATAAGCCGCTGCGCCACGGTGGAGTCATCGCCCTTCCAGCGCCACCTTGCGACGCACCATGACGATTTGCAACGGGCGCGCAGCGGTGTATGCGGCCGTGAGGGATGGTCGGCGCCCGGGACCGGTGGGCACGCAGCAGAACCGCCGGTTGGCGGCGCCCGCCGACGCGTTACGCGATCAAATGATAAATTCGAGCGTTTGCGGTGGTTTGCGCCGCGCTGTGGATGCCAATTGTGAAAAGCCGTTTCGCTCTACCTGTTGCCCTCGTGACCCTGGGACTGTCTGGCTGCCTTGGAAACTCGGGTAATTCGTCCTCGGCACCACAGGGCGTGCAGGCTTTTGGGGGCGATGCTTCCATCAGCGTCACCTGGCCGATGGAATCGGGCATCTCCTACTGGGTG
Source organism: uncultured Burkholderiales bacterium (assembly GCA_903871435.1). Taxonomy (GTDB): domain Bacteria; phylum Pseudomonadota; class Gammaproteobacteria; order Burkholderiales; family Burkholderiaceae_F; genus GJ-E10. Next base: position 1,937 of record CAIQGU010000308.1, read on the forward strand.
TTCCACGCCCAGAGTCCCCTGCTTTCTACCGCGGGCAACTGGTCGACTCTGCTCTACGCAGGTGTAACGGTCAACGCAAGCTCTCCGTCCACCATCTGCGGGCAGATCAACAATCCCACTCCGACGGTGCTGTTTCCCGCGACGTACTTCTCGGTCAACGGCCGCACCGGGTCTTCGGCGGGCGGTCCCGGGAGTTCCCTGGTTAGCGCGGTGCCGCGGCCGGCGGGCGGTCCCGATGCGCCGTGGATCACCGGCACGACGATACCGTCGCCGGTGTCCGCCATCGGGTATGGCGCCATAACGAACTGCGGCTATGCAGGCCGGCCGGCCAACGGTATCTACGTCGCGGTGGGGCCCGCAGCAACCATCTACAGCGCGGCATTCACTCCCAGCGTAGCCGGTGCCCTGAGCCCGGCCCTGGGCAACACCCCGTTGGACTGGGTCCGCGCCAACTCCCCGGCGGGTATTGGTGAAGACCTGCGGGGCGTGGCTTCCTATTCGTATGCCAACTCGGCCAACGGCGTGGGTGTGGCCAGCGTGGTGTTCGTTGCCGTCGGCACGGGCGGCACGATAGTCCGCAGCACGGACGGGCACAACTGGCAACAGGTTTCGGGCGTGCCCACCGGTGTCAACCTGAACGCGGTGGCTGTTGCCGGTTCCACTTTCATCGCGGTTGGCGACTCGGGCGTGGTACTGACCAGCCCCGATTCGCTCGTGTGGTCGCTCAACGCCTCGGCTGCGGCGGCGTCTGCGAACGCTCTCAATGCCATCCACTGTGTCTCGACCACCTGTGTGGCCGTCGGGGCGAACGGCACGACGTTGTGGACGACCTCCGGAGGATCGACGTGGTCGCTCGTGCCCATAGGCACCAATGACTGGACGACCATAGCCTACGGGAACGCCAACGACAATGCGGACGCACTGGTAACGGAATCGAACAACACGCTGGTTGTCACGCCGGCGAATCAGGCGATCAACACGTGGGTGGTGGCGGACGCCAATGGCAGCTACGCGTACTCCACGACGGCCGGCAGCTGGGTCAGCGCTTCCGGCGCCATAGCCAGCTCCGTGGTGGCCATCGACTACACGACGCGTTTCATCGCGCTTGACGGCGCGGGGAATGCCTACGCCAGCGAAAATGGCGTCACGTGGTCGAGCGCGCCGGTGGGTTCGAGCAATCTGGCGGACGCTGTCGCGATGCGCAGCAACGGCTCAGGGTATGTCGCCATTGGCAGCTCCGGGGATAACGCTTCTTCCTTCTGATTTCAGTACTCATATTCAATCTGCCCCCGCACCGTGACATCGGCAGCACCGCGCGAGGCACCCACCAGTACCGCAGCGTTGTAGTGCAGTGAGCTGTCCGTTGACAGCTTGTGCTCTCCGAACAATGCCGGCCCGATACGGTGTATCTGGCCCTGCGGATGGCCCCAGTGATTCCAGGTGCCCATCTGGCCAAACGCCTGCATGCCAAATTCCAGACCGGGGTCTGATCGGTAGCGCAGTTGCAACTGGTACGTGAGTTGCGTGGCCAGGTGAGTACTGCCGTCGAATTGACGCTGCAGCAGCAGGTTCGCGTTGATCTGAAGATCGCCGATATCCTTTTGCAGCAGCGGCCCCGTGGTGAGCTTCCAGCCCTGCGAACCCGCGCGCGGAAACTCAAGCTCCGCCATAGCACCCACGTCCGCGAACCATTGGCCGGGCTCTGAAAATCGCACCACGTTTTCCCAGGAAGCCGCGTCAAGGCCTCCGCCATTTTGACCAGCCGGGTTGTTTGCGAATTGAACGTAAACCTCGGTAAACCAGGTGTCGCTTACACCCTGGCCGTAGCCCAACGCTGCGGCTTCTCCCGCCGGGGTTCCATCGCGTGCCTTGGACGCTGCACCCAGTTTGGATTCGAGCTCATGCTCGCCGCCTGTGTAGTCAAGCGTCATAATGTAATCGTTGGGGTCTGCCCACGCTTGCCCCGGCAAGAGCGGCGCAATCGCGGCGACTGCAAGGACCGCCACATGCGTAGGGATTTTTCGGCGCCAAATGCTGCGCGCGCGGACGGCGGTGTGGGGCTGGCGAGTCATCGTGGATTTAATTGGCTCTGGCGCCATGATCGCGCGCCCGGAGCGAGGCCAATTGGACGAATATGAGCACGGCGACCGCGAAAATTACCTGTGCCGCGCTGGGCTGGGCTTCGTAGCCTATCAGGGCATGGAGCAGGGTGCCCAGCGCCGAGTCGGGAGCGACGAGGCCGGAACTGTCCCATAGCGGCTGCACCAAAGGCGGGAGCAGGTCGGCCTGTGTGAGCAGCTGCGCGAGTTGCGCGGCCATTCCGGCCGCGACGAACAGCAGCAACCACGCGGTCACGCGGAAGAAATGGCGGACGGGAATCCGGACCAGCCCCCGGTAGATCAGGATGCCGGCGATGACGCCGGCAAGCAGGCCCAGCAAGGACCCCTCGACAAGTGGGGCGGCGCCGAGAGACCCTCCCGCGAAAATTCCAAAGAAGAACAGCACCGTCTCCGACCCTTCGCGCAGGACGGTAAGGGCAATGGCGATGGTTACGGCGGTGATGGCCCGATCGCCGCTCGTGGCCGACTTGCCGAGCGCGCGCGCGTCGTCTGCCATCTTGCGGCCGTGGCCCGCCATCCAGATGTTGTGCCATGCCAGCATGGCGACGGCAATCGCCAGCACGGCCGCGTTGAAAAGTTCGTGGCCCATGCCGTTTGCCCATTGGCCGATCTGGCCGGCGATCGACGCCACGCCGACCGCGCCGGCCAGGCCCAGCACGACGCCCAGGGTGATCCAGACGGCATGACGGGGAATCTGGCGCGTGGCCGCCGCCACCATGCCGATGATCAAGGCCGCTTCCAGCGTTTCGCGAAAGACGATGAGTGTTGCATTGAACATCACGGTTCCCTGATGTGTGGACCTAACCCTGGCATGCCGATACCAACAACGCGCCTGGACCCCTACCGGGCGCTGACCTATTTGGCAACCAGTGCGCCTTTGGCGGTGGCGGAATTGAATTCACCCTGGAATTCATATCGTCCCGGTTTGAGCGGTCCGACGTACACGCTGGCCTTCTCATTGGGGGGAATGATTTTTTCCCGATGCAGGGAATGGCTTTCGAACTCTTCGACCGTGGGATCCTGGTTGTCGATGACCAGCAGGCGCTTTTCACCCGCAGGAATCTCAACTTCGGCGGGAATGAATTGATGATTTCGAATTTTGACCTGTATTGACGGTTCATCAGCGTATATCGATGCTGATAGCAGCAGGCCAAGCGTCAATGGCAGCGCTTTGCACAGGCACAGGAGCCCTTGTGCAACGAGGAGCGGCCGGGCCGTTTCTGCCCGCGCGGCAACCACATCAGGCGACTTCACGATAGGTTTCATCATGTTTTTAATGATAATGCTTCTCATTAGTATTAGCAAGCGATAAATCCGGGCCGGGTCGCAAGCGCCCCTCATCTCGGATAACGGCATTTTTACCGGCTGCGCGAGGGCACAGCGGCCCTTGTGCTCACGTTGCACCCCAGCATGCCAGCGCGCCATCGTCTGGCTACAATGGCGGGTCGACCATACCTATACTTCCGCGGATCGGAGCTAGTATCCGGCCGTTGGCTGCTGGTCTTTAATGGAATTTGCGCTTAGCGCTTGCCACACCTGATGCAACTGCTTGCCCTGGGTCTCAACCACCAGACGGCTCCCCTCGCCATGCGGGAGCGCGTGACTTTCCTTCCCGAAGAGGTTGAGGGAGCGATCGCACGCCTGCGGGCACTGTTTGCGCGCTCCGACGTGGGCTCGCTGAGTGAAGCCGCCATCGTTTCAACGTGTAATCGTACCGAGCTGTATTGCGCGGTGGACCAACCGGCGCGTGCGGGGCTCGCACTGGCCGAATTCGTGTCGAGCGAGAAGGGCATAGTCTCGAGCGATCTGGCGCGGGTTTCTTACACCCTTCCCAAGGGCGACGCCGTGCGCCATGCGTTCCGCGTTGCCAGCGGACTCGATTCCATGGTGCTCGGCGAGCCGCAGATTCTGGGCCAGATGAAGCAGGCCGAGCGTTTGGCGCGTGAGGCAGGTGGCCTGGGTCTGCTGCTCAATCATCTTTTCCAGCGCACTTTTGCCGTGGCCAAGGAGGTGCGCACCTCCACGGAAATCGGTGCGCATTCGGTCTCCATGGCGGCGGCGGCCACCCGCATGGCCGAGCGGATCTTCGGCAATCTTGAGGATTGCCATCTGCTCTTCATTGGCGCCGGCGAGATGATCGAACTCGCCGCCACCCACTTTGCCGCGCGCCGGCCCAAGTCCATCACGGTCGCAAACCGCACGCTGGAGCGCGCCCACGCGCTGGCCACTCGCTTTCATGGCCGCTCCATGGCGCTCAATGAGCTGCCCGATTCCCTCGCGCGCTTTGACGTCATCGTTTCCTGTACGGCCAGTTCGCTGCCCATCATCGGCCTGGGCATGGTCGAGCGCGCGGTGCGCGCCCGGCGTCATCGACCCATGGTTGTGGTCGATCTTGCGGTTCCACGCGATGTAGAGCCGGAAATCTCCCGCCTGGACGACGTTTTTGTGTATACCGTCGACGACCTGGGCCATATGGTCCAGGTGGGACAGGAATCACGCCAGGCTGCGGTGGCGCAGGCCGAGGCCATCATCGAATCGCGGGTGCGCGATTTCGAAAGCTGGCTCGCCGGCCGGGCAACCGTGCCGCTGATCCGCGATATCCGGCAGCGCGCCGAGGACATGCGCATGCATGAGATCGAGCGTGCCCGGCGACTGCTGGCGCGCGGCGAGTCTGCTGAGGCGGTACTCGAGAAACTCTC
>CAIQGU010000309.1 GCA_903871435.1 uncultured Burkholderiales bacterium
GGTCGGTAATTCGGGGGTAGGGATGTCGGACGAAGGCGAAGCGGCGTATTCCATCGGGGACGTCAACCGCGTCAAGCGCCGGCAGGAGCGCGGCTTTTACGATCACGCAACGGTGCACGGCTTGCTCGATGCGGCCGCCTTGTGCCACGTCTCCTACGTGGTCGACGGCCAGCCGTATTGCACGCCCACCTTGTTCTGGCGCGAGGACAATCGGCTCTATTGGCACGGCAGCAATGCAAGCCGCATGCTGCGCAACCTGGCCCAGGGAGAACCCGCCTGCCTTACCGTTACGCACCTGGATTCGCTGGTCCTCGCGCGCTGCGGCTTTAATCATTCGGCGGACTACCGTTCGGTGATGGCGTTTGGGCAGGCCAGGTTGCTGGAGGATTTCGAAGAAAAAAAGCGCGCCCTGGTCATGATGGTCGACCGGTTTTTTCCGGCGCGCACGGCACAGTTGCGTGAAACCACGCGCCAGGAGATCAACGCCACGTCCGTGGTCTGGATGGAAATCGAGCGTGCATCAGCCAAGATTCGCGCCAAAGGCGTAGCCGATGATGACGAAGACTACGCGCTGCCGGTCTACGCGGAACGTCTGCCCGTGCGCACCATCATCGGTACGCCGGAGCCGTGCAGCAGGCTTATCGACGGCGTGCAGCGCCCCGGCACCCTGGACGGCTATTCCGTGGGCCGGCTGCTCGAAGACGCCGTGCGCGAGGCGCACGTTCGCGCCTACGCGGGTTAGGTGGCCGCGGGCCATCCACCCGCATTTTCCTCAACGGTTCAACGCACCCATCATCGCGGCTGGATAGCGCTCGCCGGCAGCGGCATGGAGTGGAAACTCGACGTCGAGGGCGGCGATCTGCTCGGCCGTAAGGCGCACGTCCAGTGCCCGGGCGTTCTCGTCCAGGTAGCGGCGCCGCTTGGTGCCGGGTATGGGGACGATATCCTCACCCTGCGCCAGTACCCAGGCAAGGGCCAGTTGCCCGGGCGTGCATCCCAGCTGCGTGGCAAAGTTCTTCACCTTGGACACCAGCGCCAGATTGCGGGTGAAATTCTCGCCCTGGAAGCGCGGGCTGGTGCGCCGGTAGTCGTCGGCGTCGAAGTCTTCGGGCTTGGTGATGGCCCCCGTGAGAAAACCGCGTCCCAGCGGGCTGTATGGCACGAAACCCACGCCCAGGCGCCGGCAGGCGGCCAGTACCCCGGCCTCGGGGTCGCGCGACCATAGGGAATATTCGCTTTGCAGCGCCGCTACCGGATGAATGCGGTGGGCACGCTCTAGTGTTTCGGCCGAGGCTTCGGACAAACCGATATACCGGACCTTGCCCGCGCGTACCAGGTCGCTCATGGCGCCCACCGTCTCCTCGATGGGAACGGCGGGATCGACGCGGTGCTGGTAGTAGAGGTCGATCACGGACACCTTCAGGCGCTTGAGGCTGGCCTCCGCAGCGCTGCGCACGTACTCCGGACGGCTGTTGAAGCCGCGCACGGTCGGGTCTTTGGGATCGCGCAGGATGCCGAACTTGGTCGCCAGGAACACCTCGCTGCGCCGGCCCTGTATGGCACGGGCCATCAGTTCCTCGTTGGTATGGGGCCCGTAGATGTCGGAGGTGTCCAGGAAGTTGATGCCCAGGTCCAGCGCGTGGCGCAGGGTGGCCAGCGACTCGGCTTCGTCACGGGTACCGTAGAAGTCGCTCATGCCCATGCAGCCAAGGCCCATGGCCGATACCAGGGGGCCGTCACGCCCCAGTTGTCGTTGCTTCATGTGTGTTGTCCCATCCCGATGCGGTTGGATCAAGCCGCGAATCTTTGCGCCCGATCATGAATTAGCGATGTCGCCGGTGCCCCGACGCCCGGTTATCCGGGCAACTCGGCTGGCGCGGCCTTGCGATTGCTGCCCGCCACCATGTCGAAGCGGAAGAACCGGCACTCCAGCGCGCCGTTAAAAATCACCGTCTTGCGCGACTCGCGCAGGTGCATCTGGCGCGGCAACTGGCGGTCGGAGCTGAGCAGCCAGGCCTGCCAGCCGGCGAACTGGCGCTTGAGCTGGGTGGCCACGTCGCCCATCATGGCCGGCACGCTCGCCGACCGCGGATTGCTCTGCTCGCCGTAGGGCGGATTGGTGACGATCATGCCTGCCGGCGCCGTTGGCGCGCCGGCGCGCGCATCACCGGCTTCGAATTGCAGCTTGCCGCTATCGAGGGCTGCGCCCAGGCCCGCGCGCACGGCATTGGCATTGGCGATGGCGACCACGCCGGTCGAGATGTCGCGCCCGGTCAGGCTAAATGACGCCGCATCGTTCACCGCCGCGCGCGCGGCGCTTTGCAGCTGGGACCACGCCGCGCGGTCGTAGCCCTTGAGCTTCTCGAAGCCGAACCTCCGGTTCAATCCCGCTGCCCGGCCCGTCGCCATGCAGGCGGCTTCGATCACGATGGTGCCGCTGCCACAGAAAGGATCGAGCAGCGGCTGGTCCGGTGTCCATCCGGACAGCAGCAGCAAGGCCGCGGCCAGGTTCTCCTTGATGGGCGCTTCCCCCTTGTCGGCGCGCCAGCCGCGCTTGAAGAGCGACTCGCCGGACAGGTCGATGTAGAGGCGCACATTGCGCTCATCGAGGTGCGCCAGCACCTGCACGTCGGGTTGTGCGCGATCGACGGTCGGGCGCTCGCCCGTCTGCTCGCGCGCGCGGTCGACGATGGCGTCCTTGATTTTGAGCGTGGCGAACTGCAGGCTTTGCAGGGGGGAGCGTACGGCGGTGACATCCACGCGCAGCCGCTGTTGCGGTGTGAACTCGTTTTCCCAGGGAATGTCGTGCGCCAGCGCGTACAGATCGGCTTCATTACGGTAGCCGCCGCTGGCCACCAGCCAGAGGATGCGGCTGGCCACGCGCGAGTGCAGGTTCGCGGCATAGGCGGTTGCCAGCGTGCCGCCAAATTCCACGCCGCCGGCAGTGGCCTTGACAGCCTGGGCGCCCAGCGCCTGCAGCTCCACCGCGAGAACATCCTCTATCCCGCGTGGGCAAACCGCGAAGAAGACATCAGTCATGGTGGTTCGCGCCGCTCAAAACGGCTTGACCACGACGAGCAGAACGATGGCGATGAGCAGCAGCGTGGGAATCTCGTTGAACCAGCGGAACCAGATGTGCGTTCGCGCATTGGCCCCGTCGCGAAGCCCGGCCAGTTGCCGGCCGCAGAGGAACTGGAAGATCACCAGTAGCACGACCAGGCTGACCTTGGCGTGTATCCAGCCCTGCCCGGTGCCGATGCCATACCCCAGCCAGAGCCACAGGCCGAATACCAGCGCCGCCACCATGAGGA
>CAIQGU010000310.1 GCA_903871435.1 uncultured Burkholderiales bacterium
CCGTTTGACCGGGCACGTGGCGCTTGCGATGATCCGCGCGCCCTGCTCCACCATCTGTCAACAAGGAATGCAATGACCTTCAATCCAATACGGCCTGTTCTGCCGTGCACCGCCCTGGTCGCGGCCATGACCTGTCTGTTTGCGCCGGCGTCCGCGGCGCCCGACGCCGTGCGCACCCCCGTGAGTAGCGCCGCGCATACCGCCGCGCATACGCTTGAGGCCGAGGATTTCCTGAAGACCCAGTCGGTGGAGGGGCCCGCGTGCTCGGCCGATGGCCTATGGGCCGCTTACAGCGTGACCAAGGCCGACCGGCAGGCCGATGCCCTGCGCACCGAGATCTGGATGGCCAACTGGGCGGGCACCGAGCATGTGCGGCTGACGGCGGCGGCAGACGGACTCAGCCAACCGGCGTTCAGTCCCGATGGACGCTATGTATCCTATCTTGCGCAGGTGGGCGTCGATGGCAAGGCGCAGCTAACCGTGCTGGATCGCCGCGGCGGTGAGCCCCAGGCGCTCACGTCGGTAAGTGGCGAGATCGTCGAATACCAGTGGTCTCCCGACGGCGGGCGGGTAGTGCTGGCCATCCTACCCGGCGAGGAGACGGTGGCCGAGGTCCAATCCGGCAGCGCCGCAGCTGCTCGCCCTATCGTCATCGACCGCCTGCATTTCAAGCAGGACCGCCGTGGCTACCTGACGGCTGCGGATCGCTCGCAACTTTTCCTTCTCGACGTAAAGTCCCGCGCCCTGACAGCCCTGACCACCGACGCGCGTTTTGAAGACGCCGGACCGGTCTGGTCGCCGGACGGGCGCCAGATTGCCTTCCTGAGCACCCGCGACAGTGATCCGGACCGCAGCGGAAAACAGGAGATCTACGTCATCGACGCGCGCGCCGGCGCCAGTGCGCGGCGCCTTGCGAGCTTCGATGCGCCGAATCATCAACAGCTGCTCTGGACGGCCGATGGCAACCGTATCGTCTTCACCGTGGGTCAGCCGGCGCGTCTTGCGGTCTACGCACAGGATCAACTCGCCGTCGTCTCCGTGGCTGATGCGCGCATGCGCGTGCTCACCGCGGCTTTCGACCGCGCTGTTTCCCGCCCGGTGCCGGGCCGCAGCCCCGGTAGCGTTGAGGCCCTGACCGAAGATGACCGCACCCAGTACCCCGTCTCCATCGATCTCGCCGACGGCACCGTATCGCCGGTGCTGGTCGGCCAGCGCCTGATCACCGACCAGTGTTCCGCGGCGGGCCATACCTTCGTGATTGCGGCCACCGACACAACAGCGCCCGAACTGTATGCGCTGGAGCAGGGTGGCCTGCGCCGGCTGAGCAGTCACAACGATGATTTCATGGCGAACCTCGCCCTGGGCGCCGTCGAGGACATCCGCTTCAGTGGTGCGGACGGGGATGAGGTCCATGGGCTGCTGACGCTGCCCGTCGGATATCAGCCGGGAACGCGCGTCCCCACGCTGCTATGGGTGCACGGTGGCCCCAATGGCCAGGACGGACATGGCCTGGATTTCTCCAGCTACCCGCTTGCCCTGGAGCGCCAGTACTTCGCCGCCCATGGCTACGCCGTACTGGCCGTGAACTACCACGGCTCCAGCGGCCGCGGCGCGGCTTTCGCGGCCAGCATTGCCGGCGACTGGGGCAACAAGGAAGTGCGCGACCTTCTCGCCGCGGCCGATTACGCCGTGCAGCGCGGCGTTGCCGACCCGCAGCGGCTGGGAATCGGCGGTTGGAGCTACGGCGCCATCCTCACCGACTACATCATCGCCACGGACCCGCGCTTTCACGCCGCGATTAGCGGCGCGGGCAGCGCCAACCAGATGTCGATGTATGGCGTGGACCAGTACATCCTGGAATACAACAATGAGATCGGGCTGCCCTGGAAGAACGAAAAGCGGTGGCTGCAGATTTCGTATCCCTTCTTTAACGCCGACCGCATCAGCACGCCCACGTTCTTCCTGGGCGGCGAGAAGGATTTCGACGTGCCCATTGCCGGCGGCGAGCAGATGTATGCCGCGCTGCGCACCTTGGGTGTTCCCACGCAGTTGGTCGTCTATCCCGGGCAGAACCATTTATTTGTGCGCCCGAGCTACATCAAGGATCGCATCGCTCGCTACGGTGCCTGGTTCGACCGGTACCTCAAGCCCGCCGGGCGGTAGCGGCCGCGCGATGGCGGCGCTTGCCCCCGCGCTTGTGCCTGCGCTTGTATCCGCGCGCCGGCCCGCTAGCCGCTGCGCGGGTGTGCCTATTCGGCGTGGCTGCCGTCCCGCGCTTGCGCCAGCGCAGCTCCCACCGCCTCGGGCGTAAGCGTGGGCGCAAATGTCTCGATGAACGACAGGGCATACGCGCGCAGCAGGGTGCCGCGCCGTATTGCCAGGCGCGTGGTGTTGATTTCGAAGAGATGCCCGGCCTCGATCGCGCCCAGTTCGCGGTCGCGATCTTCGTCAAATGCAAAGCCCGCCACAATGCCCACCCCCACGCCCAGGGCGACGTAGGTCTTCACCACGTCGGCATCCATGGCGCTGATGACGATGTGCGGCTTGCGGCCCTCGTTGGCGAAGGCCGCATCGATGTGCGAGCGGCCGGTGAAGCCGGGCTCATAGGTCACGATGGGGAACCCCGCCAGTCGCTCCAGCGTCAGCGGCTGGCCGTCGAGCAACTGGTGCCCCTTGGGTGCGATCACGCAGTGTGTCCAGCGGTAGCAGGGCAGGGCAACGAGCTGCTCGTATTCCGCGAGCGCTTCGGTGGCGATGCCGATGTCGGCCTCGCCGCTGATGAGCAGCTGGGCAATCTGGTGTGGCGATCCCTGGTGCAGGTTGAGCGTCACGCGTGGATACAGCGCGCGAAAATCATTCACGGCGCCGGGCAGCGCATACCGCGCCTGGGAGTGGGTCGCGGCTATGGTCAACTCGCCGGTATCGCGGCCGGAGAAATCCTGGGCGGCATTGTGCAGATTCTGCGCATCCTGCAGGATGCGTTCGATGATGGGCAGCACCGTCTTCCCCGGCTCCGTGAGCCGGGTCAGGCGCTTGCCGGCCCGCTCGAAGATTTCGATGCGCAGTTCTTCCTCGAGTTCGCGAATCTGCCGGCTGACCCCGGGTTGCGAGGTGTGCAAGGCGGCCGCCACCTCGGTAAGGTTGAATCCTCGGCGCGCGGCCTCGCGGACGGATCGCAGTTGCTGGAAATTCATGATGGGAGGCGCGGCGCTCTATATGCGGAAAACCTATTATCCGCTTCGATTCCGCGCGATAACTAACTTTAGACTTCTATAGATATGTGTTTTCCAAGGATCATGTTCCTGGGTGGGGCAAAGTCCGAGCATTGCACGTCAACATAAAAATAAAGTCCA
>CAIQGU010000311.1 GCA_903871435.1 uncultured Burkholderiales bacterium
AAGTGGCGCATGAGCCAGTCGGCAAGCGGCGCGCCCACCAGCGCTCCGCCACCGAAGCCCATGATGGCCATGCCGGTGGCCATGCCGCGCCGGTCGGGGAACCACTTGATGAGCGTGGACACCGGGGAGATGTATCCCAGGCCAAGGCCAATGCCGCCGATCACACCCGATCCCAGCCACAGCAGTGCGATCTGGTGATTGGCCACGCCGATGGCCGAAATTACCAATCCGCCACACCAGCACAGCGCCGAGACAAAACCGGCTTTACGTGGTCCGGCGCGCTCCAGCCAGCCACCCCAGAGCGCTGCCGCCGAGCCCAGGAACACGAAGAAGAGCTGGTACATCACGGCGAGATAACTGATCTTCCAGTCGCAACCGCTGGCGGTCACCTGCTGGACCAGTTCCTCCCAGAAGCCACTGGTCTTGCCGCACGCGATCGGGTCCGTGATGCCAACGGCACGGGACAGCGGCAGCCAGAACACCGAAAAGCCGTAGGCCATGCCGATGCACAGGTGAATCGCCAGCGCCGCGGGTGGAACCAGCCAGCGGTTGAACCCCGCACCGGCGATCGTGCGTTCCTTGGACAACCAGCCCAAGGCCGATCCGGCGCCATCGCGCGCCTGCGCTCCTGAATTTGCCATGTCACTCCTTGCCTAAGGCTTCTTTTTTTATTTATTGCAGTCGTGCCGACCTCGGTCCGCGGGCAAGTGCGCTGCAGCACGAAATGCTGAACCCGCGCGGCGAACCGAACCAAAGATTTTACTTGGAGTGCGCGGCCTGCGCCCGCGCGCCTGCGGATGCCCAGGCGCGGCGTCCCCGCACCCGCTGGGTAGAATGGTCATCCTTCATCAACGTCACCGGGGGCGCGCATGACCTTGCATTTCAAGTGGCTGTCCGATTCGCTCGCCGCTGCGGGCCAGATTGCTCCGGCTGACGTGGCCGCAATCGCTGCGCATGGGTTCAAGACCGTTATCAATAACCGGCCCGATGGCGAAGGCGGTCCGGCTCAGCCCACCAGCGCGGAACTGCAGAGCGCCGCCCTGGCCGCCGGGCTCGCCTATGTCCATATTCCTGTGGTCAGTGGTCAGCTCACGGCCGAACAGGTCGTGGAGATGGCAAACACCCTGCATGCCGCCGCGACACCCGTCTTTGCCTTCTGCCGTTCCGGCGCACGTACCGAGCATCTCTTCACGCTGGCCACCCAGCACGGCTGAGTGCTGGGTCAGGCCGAGCCGCCCAGGCCGCCGGCGGCGATGCAGATGCAGGCAACGACGGTGAGCTGCAGGCGCAGCGGCAGGTACCAGCCGGGAAGCAGGCTTTGAGCGGCCGTTTTGCGTACCAGACGCACGTCCTGCCAGTAATGGGCGATGAAGCCGCCCATCAGGATAAACGTGGCGGGTTCCGCATAAACCAGTAGCGCGGGCCATGCAACCAGCGCCGGCACGACGCTCCAGCCAAAAAGTCCTGCGCGCTGGCGCGCTTCCATCTGGGGCGCTGCGAGGGCAATGCCCCAGTGGAGCGCGCCGACGAAGCTCAGGATGACCGCGGCATAGGAAAACAGCGCTGCCCGGCAGAAGTCGGCATGCATGCCAGCGGCCACCGCACCAGCCGCCAGCGCCAGAAATGGCGCCAGCCCGCCATATCCCAGCCAGGCAACGCTGCCGGGCAGGCGATCCGGTGCATTCGGGGGCAAGGATTCGCCCGCCGCGGCGCTATCGACTGGTGGGGCCTGGACCTGCGTGTCCGCCGGCAGATCGGGGTTCGTTGGGCTGGAAAGCGGCTCATCCATGGCGTGTCCGTCGCGAAAAACCGGGTTCCAAATCTACAGGACGTGGTACTTTTAATTCGGTTTTTGACTGCATTTAAAATATCTTGTTCATTTTTAGCGGATTTAATTCTTTCTCGGTATGTCGCCAGCACCCGCAGCTCCCGTGAAGCCCCCGGCTCGGCGCCGCCTCCAGCCCGCCAAGTTATTGCTCAGCAAATGGACCGCGGTAGCCCCCTGCAACCGGGAAAAGCATTTCCTGGTGACCAAGGTGATTGTCCCGGAAAATCCCGATGAACCGATCGTATGGGTGGACCTCGAGGCCGTGCATTCCGGCCGCACCCAGCGCATGGCCTGGCGGGAGCTTGCCGACCCGGCCTGCTGGATTCAAGGCTGGCGCTGACAGGAATAAACCACCGCAGTGGTTGAAATCCGGCCGCGGAGCACCTATAATCAGCACTCTCTGGTGTTGAGTGCTAACAGGTTTGGCTGCGTCGGTTGCTTGTACAGGTTGTTTGTAACCGCTGTCTGAACCCGCGCCTTGACCCGTTCCGCCCCCCGATCCGCCTGTTGCGGCCGGTTTGGGCAGAAGCGGCGGAGCGGAGATTGGCCGGCGTGGATCTGCAGGCTGGACACCGGAAGTCAATCGAAAAGTGAAATACCGATGGGTGCGTCCCGCGCCCGGAACCCTTGTCAGGAGAAGCTATGAAAATTCGTCCTTTGCACGATCGCGTGATCGTCAAGCGCGTGGATAACGAGCGCAAAACGGCCTCGGGCATCGTCATCCCCGATAGCGTGGCAGAAAAGCCCGACCAGGGCGAAGTGCTGGCCATTGGACCCGGCAAGCGCGATGACAACGGCAAGCTGATCGCCGTCGATCTCAAGGTTGGCGACCGCGTGCTCTTCGGCAAGTACGCCGGCCAGACCGTCAAGGTCGATGGCGACGAACTGCTGGTGATGCGCGAAGAAGACATCATGGGCGTGATCAACTTGTAAACCCTTCGGTCCCGTCGATCCGCGCGGCCACGCCACAGTGCCCGCGGGACCGTAGGGCCACCAGTACCCCATTTCACACAGATTCGGAGCTAAAACATGGCAGCCAAACAAGTACTTTTCGGCGAAGACGCACGCCACCGCATGGTGCGCGGCGTCAACATCCTGGCCAACGCGGTCAAGGTAACCCTCGGTCCCAAGGGCCGCAACGTCGTGCTCGAGCGCAGCTTCGGCGCACCGACCGTCACCAAGGACGGCGTCTCGGTGGCCAAGGAAATCGAACTCAAAGACAAGTTCGAGAACATGGGCGCCCAGATGGTCAAGGAAGTCGCTTCCAAGACCTCCGACAACGCCGGTGACGGCACCACCACCGCCACCGTGCTGGCCCAATCCATCGTTACCGAAGGCCTCAAGTACGTGGCCGCCGGCATGAACCCCATGGACCTGAAGCGCGGCATCGACAAGGCCGTCGCCACGGCCATCGAAGAGCTCAAGAAGCTCAGCCGTCCCTGCACCACCAGCAAGGAAATCGCCCAGGTTGGTGCCATCTCGGCCAACGCCGATTCCGACATCGGCAAGATCATCGCCGACGCGATGGACAAGGTTGGCAAGGAAGGCGTCATCACCGTCGAAGACGGCCGCGCCCTCAACAACGAACTTGAAGTCGTCGAAGGCATGCAGTTCGACCGCGGCTACCTGTCGCCCTACTTCATCAACAGCCCGGAAAAGCAAAGCGCCATCCTGGAGAACCCCTTCGTGCTGCTGCACGACAAGAAGATCTCCAACATTCGCGACCTGCTGCCGGTGCTCGAGCAAGTGGCCAAGGCTGGCCGTCCCCTGCTGATCATCGCCGAGGAAGTCGAAGGCGAAGCGCTGGCCACCCTGGTGGTCAACAACATCCGCGGCATCCTCAAGACGACGGCCGTCAAGGCCCCGGGCTTCGGC
>CAIQGU010000312.1 GCA_903871435.1 uncultured Burkholderiales bacterium
CTCGAGCGTGTCACCAATATTGCGATGGGTGCCGAGATCGACAATATCAACGAATTCGAGGACCTCGCCAAGAACCACGGCGATGCCCCGACGTCGTTCGGTCCCGCCGAGGGCGGTGGCACGGAAAAGCAGGAAAAGGAAGAACTGGCCACCACCAGCCACGCCTGAGAGCCGACGCGGTAGTGTCCATCAACCCACGATAGCCGCGCCGTCACGCGCTCCGGCCCGCACGGCCGGAGCGCGCAGCCAGCGGCAACTGTCCCGAGGAAAGTGCCATGCCAAAATTTGCCGCCAACCTAACGATGCTCTTCAACGAGGTCGAGTTCACCGAGCGTTTCGAGGCCGCCGCCAAGGCCGGATTTCACGGTGTCGAGTACCTGTTCCCGTATGCCTATCCGGCTGCGCAACTCGCTGAAAAACTGGCGCAGCACAAGCTCGTGCAGGTGCTGCACAACCTGCCGGCCGGCGACTGGGCCAAGGGCGAACGCGGCATCGCCGTGCTGCCCGAGCGCGTCGGCGAGTTCCAGGATGGAGTGGGCAAAGCCATCGAGTATGCAAAGGCGCTGGGCTGCACGCAGCTCAACTGCCTGGCGGGCATACGCCCGGCCGGCGTTCCCGATGACAGGCTGCGCGAGACCCTGGTCGGCAACTTGCGCTTTGCCGCCGACAAGCTCAAGGCGGCCGGCATCAAGCTGCTGATCGAGGCGATCAACACGCGCGACATTCCCGGGTTCTATGTCAGCGGCACGCAGCAGACGCTGGATCTGATCGGCGCCGCGGGCAGCGACAATATCTACGTGCAGTACGACATCTATCACATGCAGCGCATGGAAGGCGAACTGGCCTCGACCATGGAAAAGCAGCTGCCACGCATCGCCCACATCCAGCTGGCGGATAATCCCGGGCGCAACGAGCCGGGCACGGGCGAGATCAACTATCCGTTCCTGTATGCGCTGCTCGACCGGATCGGCTACACGGGCTGGATCGGCTGCGAGTACAAGCCGCGCACGACGACGACGGAAGGTCTGGGCTGGTTCGCGCAGTATCGCAACTAGGTAGCAGGTAGCACCCTCACCCCTGCCCTCTCCCGCAAGCGGGAGAGGGGGAACTGCAAACCGTGCGTGAAACCCTCTCCCGCTAGCGGGAGAGGGCAGGGTGAGGGCAAGCGCAGCAAGACAAAATTCAAATGCAGGACACCAGGAGAAAACAATGAGCAAAATCGGATTTGTCGGACTCGGCATCATGGGCACGCCGATGGCGGGCCACCTGATCAAGGCAGGCCACGAGGTGTACCTGTTCAGCATTCCGTCCGTCCCGGCCGCTCTGGTCGAAGCCGGTGGAAAAGCCTGTGCAAACGGCAAGGAAGTCGCGCAGAAGGCCGACATCATCATCACCATGGTGCCCGACACCCCCCATGTGCGCGCCGCGCTGTTCGACGCGGGCGGCATCGCCGAAGGCCTGACGCCCGGCAAGATCGTGGTCGACATGAGCTCGATCTCGCCCATCGAGACCAAGGAGTTCGCCAAGAAGATCAACGACCTGGGTTGCCAGTACCTGGACGCGCCGGTGTCGGGCGGCGAAGTGGGCGCCAAGAACGCCACCCTGTCGATCATGGTGGGCGGCAGCGAGGCCACGTTCGCGACGGTCAAGCCGATATTCGAGCAGATGGGCAAGAACATCACCCTGGTGGGCAAGAACGGCGATGGCCAGACCGCCAAGGTGGCCAACCAGATCATCGTCGCCCTGAACATCGAGGCAGTGGGCGAGGCCTTGCTGTTCGCCGCCAAGGCTGGGGCCGACCCCGCCAAGGTGCGGCTGGCCCTCATGGGCGGTTTCGCCGCCTCCAAGATCCTCGAGGTGCACGGCGAGCGCATGATCAAGCGCACCTTCGATCCGGGATTTCGCATCGAACTGCACCAGAAGGACCTGAACCTTGCGCTGTCGAGCGCCAAGGCCCTGGGTGTGTCGCTGCCCAACACCGCTACGGCGCAGGAACTGTTCAACTCCTGCGCCGCGCACGGCGGCAAGGGTTGGGACCACTCGGCCCTGGTGCGCGCCCTCGAGGGCATGGCCAATTTCGAGATCGGCCAGAAGGCGGAGTAAGGGTGCGCCCGGCGCCAGCAGGCGGCAGCGTGAGCGTGGAAGCGCGTGTCCTGTTGCGCGAACTGTTCGACGCTGCCATCGCGTCGGCACAACCGGCACTGTGCATACCGCGGCACCTGCCCGAGGCGCCGCGTGGCCGTACCCTGGTCATCGGCGCCGGCAAGGCATCGGCGGCCATGGCGCGGGCGCTGGAGGACCATTGGCCCGGACCGCTGTCCGGGCTGGTGGTCACACGGTATGGGTATGAAGTGGCGTGTAATCGCATCGAGATCGCGTCGGCGGCTCACCCGGTACCCGACGAAGCCGGCCTTGCCGCGGCCACGCGCATGCTGGAAATGGTGCGCGGCCTGCAAGCCGACGACCTCGTCATCTGCCTGATTTCCGGCGGTGGCTCGGCGCTGCTGCCAGTCCCCCTGCCCGGGCTCACCCTGGCCCACAAGCAGGCGGTCAACCGCGCCCTGCTCCAGTCGGGGGCCACTATCGGCGAAATGAACTGCGTGCGCCGGCACCTGTCAGCCATCAAGGGCGGGCGCCTGGCAGCCGCCTGCCATCCGGCACGTGTCGTTACCCTGATGATCTCCGATGTCCCGGGGGACTTTCCCGCGGATATCGCGTCCGGTCCCACCGTGGGCGATCCCACCACCTGCGCCGACGCGCTGGCCATCCTGCAGCGCTATCGCATCGACGTGCCGGCGGAGGTGCGCGCGGTGCTGGAGAGCGGGCGCGGCGAATCCATCAAGCCGGGGGATCCCCGATTGGCCGCCAGCGAACTGCGCATGATCGCCACGCCGCAGATGGCACTGGAAGCCGCCGCAGCGGTGGCCCAGCGCGCCGGTGTTGCCGCGCACGTGCTGGGAGATTCCATCGAAGGCGAGGCACGCGACGTGGGCAAGGTGCTGGCCGCCATTGCCCAGCAGGTAAAGCGTCACGGCCAGCCCTTCGCGGCGCCCTGCGTGCTGTTGTCTGGCGGCGAAACCACCGTGACGGTCACGGGCCAGGGCCGCGGCGGACGCAATGTCGAGTTCCTGCTCTCGCTGGGCATCGCCCTCAACGGCATGGCGGGCGTGCACGCGCTCGCCGGAGACACCGATGGGGTCGACGGCGCGGAGGAAATTGCCGGCGCCTATCTGGGGCCCGACAGCCTGGAACGCGCCTGGGCGCTGGGCCGCAAGCCGCGCGAGGCGCTGTCATCCAACGACGCGCACAGTTTCTTCGGTGCCCTGGGCGATTCGGTCGTTACCGGTCCGACGCTTACCAACGTCAACGATTTCCGGGCCATACTCGTCCTCTGACGGTTTTGCTGACGGGTGCGATGAGGGCTGTCGCGCCGCGCCGCCACAGGATAGGGAACCATGAGCCGACTTTTCGAGCCCCTGGCGCTGGGATCGCTGCGCCTGGAAAACCGCATCGTCATTGCCCCGATGTGCCAGTACTCCGCCATCGACGGCACGCCGGGCGACTGGCACCTCGTTCACCTGGGCCAGCTGGCGGAGTCGGGCGCGGGCCTGCTGATCCTCGAGGCCACCGCCGTATCGCCGGCAGGCCGCATATCGCCGCAGGATCTGGGCCTGTATTCGGACGCCAATGAAGCGGGCCTCGCGCGCGTCCTGAAAGCGGTGCGCGCCATCGCGCCCATACCCATTGCCATGCAGATCGCCCACGCCGGCCGCAAGGCATCGGTTCACGTGCCCTGGGAAGGCGGCGGGCAGATCGCTCCGCACGCGCCCGGCGGCTGGAAGACCGAGGCGCCGTCGGCCCTGCCGTTTGCCGATGGCGGCGATGCGCCCATTGCCCTGGACGCGGCCGGCCTTGCGCGGGTGCGCGAGGACTTCGTGCAAACCGCGCAGCGCGCGGCGCGGCTGGGCATAGCCGCGATAGAAATTCACGGCGCCCATGGCTACCTGTTGCACGAGTTTCTCTCGCCGCTGTCGAACCAGCGCGTCGACCGTTACGGCGGCAGCCTGGAAAACCGCATGCGCTTTCCGCTCGAGGTCTTCGAGGCGGTGCGCGCGGCGTTCCCCGCCGAGCGGCCCGTCTGGGTGAGAATTTCCGCGAGCGATTGGGTCGACGGCGGCTGGGACGTCGATCAATCCGTGGTTTTTTCACGGGCACTGGCGGCCCGCGGCTGTGCCGCCATCCACGTGAGCAGCGGCGGGCTCTCCCCCGCGCAGGCCATACCGCTGGGCCCGGGCTATCAGGTGCCGTTCGCGCGGCGCATCAAGGCGGAGGTGGGCCTGCCCACTATCGCTGTTGGCCTCATTACGGAGCCGCAGCAGGCCGAAGAGATCCTGGCCAGCGGCGACGCCGATGCCATCGCGCTGGGACGCGCGATGCTCTATGACCCGCGCTGGCCGTGGCATGCGGCGGCAAGCCTGGGCGCGCAGGTGCGCGCGCCCCGACAATATCTGCGCTCACAGCCGCGGGACTTGAAGAACCTTTTTATCAGCGACTAGCTAGCGGGCACCAAGCCGGCAGGCATCGCCGGCGCGGCGGCATTCCAGAATCCGCGTTTGGAGTTCCACCCGCAGCGATTCGGCTGCGACCAGCGACAGGCTGTCGAGTTGCATCAATTGCGCCGGCGTGGGCTTGATGGGTGCCGGCGCGGCTCCGAAGACGGCGCCATAGGCATTGGGGTCGATATCGATACGCACCGCCAGAGCCTGCGCCGTGGCGGCTGCGGCAGGCGTTGAGGCAGGCGTTGAGGCAGGCGTTGCGACCAGCGTTGCGGCAGCCGTGCTGTCCGGCGGCACGGCCGGGACGATAGGCCGGCCGGGAACGAGCGGCGCCCGTGGCGGCGCGGACGGGACATTATCGCTGTTGCCGGTGGCGAGCGGCCTGGCGCTGAAAGTGTTGCCGTCCTCGGCGCCCACGCTGACGCCGAAGGGATTGCGGGGCGCACTGTTGCCGTTGTTCACACCCGCGCACGCGCAAAGCAGCAGTCCGGTACCCATCATTACCAGCGTTGTCAACCGCATGATGCCCTCTCCTCGTCCTAGGGGTTACCCAGGAAATCGCGCTTGCCGATTTCCACTCCATTGTGGCGCAGGATGTCGTAGGCGGTCACCGTGTGAAAGTAGAAGTTGGGTAGCACGAAGCCCGTGAGGTACTGCAGACCCGTGAAGACCGTTTCCTGGCCACGCAACGTGAGCGTGATCTTGCGATCTTCCGAGCCGTCGATCTGCTGCGGCGGCACGGACTCGATGAAAGCCACCACCAGGGCGATGCGTTGCTGCAACTCGGCGAAGGTCTTCTCCGTGTCTTCGTGCTTCGGGATATCGACGCCCGCGAGGCGGGCAATGGCGCCTTTGGCGCTGTCGCACGCAATCTGGATCTGTCGGGAGAGCGGGAACATGTCCGGATAAAGGCGCGCGCCAATCAGCACCGCTGGGTCGATCTTGCGCGCCTCGGCGTGAGCTTCGGCTTTGGTTAGGATGGCGGAAATATTCTTGAGCGTATTGGCCAAGCGCGGCGTGCTCGCCGTGTACATGGAAATGGTCATGCGGTGCTCCCAGGGATGTATTCGGCTTAGGACCGCGCCTTCGGACTGCAGCTTAAGACTGCAGTTTAGGACGGTTGCCGGTTCCGCATTATGTACCCGACGGCGCGCGCGGTGCTTTGCCGGCTACGAGTCTGCGCGGCGCGAAAACTTGCCATAGCATGAATTCCGACCGGTTTCGTGTGTCAGGAACTGACCAAAAGACGAACGCCGCGGCGCACGACCGCGGCGTTCGCACTGCAGGGCTCCATGGCAAGCAACGCGTGCTCACCGGATGGCGGTTCAGTACATGTTCTGTACCGAGTACGCATGCAGCAGCGAGCCGACGTCGGGGATGAACGACTCGAGCTGCAGGACCTGGATCACGTCTCCCGACGCATAGTTCGCGCCGCTGCAATGCAGGTCGCTCGAGGTGACCGTCTGGCAGCTGATCTGGACGCCGTTTTGTCCCGCGGCCGGCGGGCTGCGGTCCGCAAAGCTGGTGCTCGCGTTGGGGTCGTAGCCGAAGACATCGGCCTGGTCGACGGTCGGTCCGTTGGTGGCAAGCGACCAGCTCAGGGATTCGGGCCCGCTGGTCGGGGCCGGCAGCGTGAGCGCGGGTGGGGTACCCACGCTGGCAGCGGCCAAAGCGGACGAACTGGGGGTGGTCAGCGTCGGCAGCAACGTCAGATACGCCGTGAACTCGGCCAGGCTGAGCGGGCGGGTTGCAGCGCGCCGATACTCGATCTCATCGGGCGTCGTTGTGGCATTGCCAGCCAGGTAGTAGTCGAACTCCCAGGAACCGCGGCTGGGCAACTGCACGATCGTTGCATCCGGGGTCGGCGGGCTGGTCCAGGCCGTACTGCCACCGGAGACATACGTGGCAGGCACACCTTTGGCCGCCGCGGTCGCTGCCGAGGTGAAGCCGTTGGTGATGGTGAGGCCGTTGGTGTTGGCCGACCCGCCGCCGGGATTCTGCAGCACCAGGTAAGGCAGGCCCACCTGGGGCGCCAGTGTGTACTGGCTGCCCTGGGGCGTAGTGACCACGACCTTCTGAAAGATGGACGAGGTGACCCCAGCCACCGTGGCCGTGGCGTTGCCCACGTAGGGGATGAATCCCGTGGCGATGTAGTTGGCAGCCGCCTCGCTGGGATACTCGGTGTACCCGGCATAGGGGGCGATGCTCGACGAGTACTGGTACTGGTTGCCAATCAAGCGCAGCGTGCCGCTTTCCGTATCGACTTCGGTATCGAGGTCCGTGAGTCCGCCGTTGCTGTCCTCGTACTGGAAGGTGACATGCTGCGTAAGGCGGGTCGTTCCATTGCTGGTGTGCTGGCAGCCCTCCACGTAGTGGCCATTGATGAAACTGCCCCCCGTCGAGCTCACCAGCATGGGCCAAGTGCTTGCGGCCGAGCTACCATCCTGCAGGAAATTGACCGGATTGCCTCCGGCGAACAAGCCCGTGCAGACGCTGGACGTGATCTGGCCACCGCTGACGCGGCTCGACAGCGGCACGGCCGTGCACGCACCCAGGCCGTTGAGCAGGGTCTGCAGTTGCGTGGCAAAGCCGGAGGGGACCAGGGTGGTCGGATCCACCGTGTAGGAGACGCTGGCGGGCGGGGCACTGCTCGTGAATATCACGGTAGTGGGCTGGGCGCTCACGGGCAAGGTCTGGCGTACGGAGACCTCGATGTCACTCTGCGCTCCGGTGGGCCGCACGCGCACGTCCACCGATTCGAGCACCCGATCGTCGCCCGTTCCGTCGGCGGCGAACGTGTTGTTGATGAAGTCGTGGCCCGTGGTTCCGCAGGCATCGGTCACGGGCTTGAGCAGCGTGGCGACCGTGGTCTTGGCCGTCGTGACCGCTGCGGCGCTGAGCCGGCTGGCCGAGGAGAGGGCATCCTGATCCAGGTGCTGCGGATCGCCATTGGACGAGAGCAGGGCAGAGATGAGGTGGGTAACTGGCGTGATGTTCGCCACCGTCTTGGTGGTGTCGGGCAGCACGCTTACCAGGGCCGTGGTGCCCAGGCTGGCGTGCAGTACCAGCGGTGCCTGGGCACTGGCGGTCAGGGCTAGCGAAAAGGTGCCGTTGGCAGCGGTGGTGGCCGTGCCCACGGTGGCGCCGGTGTGATCGACGCAGGTGACCTTGGCGCCCGCAAGCGGTGCGCCGGAGGCGACGGTGCCGGTCAGGGTGACGCCCGAGCCGCCACCACCACCGCCTCCACCGCCACCGGTTGGGGCCGTGCCACCCCCGCCACCGCCACCGCCGCACGCGGCAACAATTGCCGAAACAAGCACGCCCATGACCGGCCAGGCACGCCGGTTACCTGTGACATTGCGCATCTTCTACTCCCCGAAAGTGATGTTTGACGTACGCGTGTTCATGGCTGCGCCGCAGGTTGCGCGTACGCCGCCGGGCCCCGGGGCTTGACCTCGGGGAAATGGGCTCACTTTTGATTAAGGCGCAGGCAGCGCGGATTTCGTGTCAATCCGGCTGTAATTCATCGTCAGGCCGTCAGCGGCTTTTGCGAACGGGAGCTTTCCAACAGCTGGACGTCACCGGCGGCGTGCAAACCGCTGCAGGCCAATGGCTGTAGGTCGCCGGCCGCAGGTCGCCGCCGGTCGGCCGCCGCGGCCAGCCAGCCTGCTTTGGACGATGACGGTCAGGTGCGCGAGAGTTCGCGGATGAGCCAGGCCTTGCCGGCCGACCAGCGTCGGTTCACCGTGGCCACGGAGGTTTCCAGGTACTGGGCCGCCTCCTCGATCGACATGCCCCCGAAGATTCGCAGACTCACCACCTGGGCGGCAATGGCGTCGTAGGCTTCGAGCTCGGTGAGAAGTGCATCGATGTCGAGCGCATCGTGATTGACTTCCGCGCCACCCAGGTTTTCGTCGCTCAGCGTGACGGCGTAGCCGCCGTCGCGCTTGTCGGCGCGCCGGCGCCGGGCGGCGTCCACCAGGGCCTGCCGCGTGATGCGGGAGGCCATGGCCAGCAAGTGGGCACGGTCCTGCCACTGGATTTGGCGCAGGCCCTCCATGCGCAGATAGGCCTCGTGTACCAGCGCCGTGGGCTGGATCGTCAGGTGCCGTTCGCCACGCAACTCGCGTACGGCGATTGCGTGGATGTCTTTGTATAGATGGGTGAAAATCTCGCCGAAGGCTTCCCGGTCCCCTGCCGAACACTGGGCCAGGAGGGTTCCCAGCTGCAAATCCGGTACTGGAAGGTCGTTTGCCACGGCGCATGTCCTATCCCACGTTAGCGGGATCCAAAATATCGGATATGGCCTGCAGATGCAACTGATCTGACACGGAAATTGCGGGAATTGCGCCTTTCGTGTCCTGTTTCCCGGGGATGCTCGGTCGGCTCGCCTGTATAGCTATTTTTTAGCGGTCGTTGACGTGATCTTTTTCGACCAGGCGGCCGCCTCCGGCGTTCGGCCCTGGGCGAGCGTAATGTCGCGCAGCACGGTGTAGGCCAACTGGGTGCGATGGAACCCTGGCCCGCGGGAAACTTCCAGCGCATTCACGGCCGGCAGCAGAATCGCCTCGGCTTCCGCGTAGCGGTGTGCCCGGTAGAGGCAGTTGCCCAAGCTCACCCCAGCACTCTCCACCGCCCAGTTGCCGTTCGGGTAGATCCGTTTGCGGCTGGACACGACCTGGCGCAGTACAGCAATGGCCTTTTCATCCGGGTGCGCATCGCACAGCGCATTGCCCCGGATCAGCCAGGCGCTTATGGCGTAGAGATTGTCCGCTCCGACCGTGGCCTCGAGACCTTGGGCCGTGGTCAACGCGAGCGCGGCGGCCTCATCATCGCGGTGCTGGGCGAGCAGGTTGTCGGCGAGCGAAAATTGGGTCAACAACGTGTCCTTGTGTCCTGCTCCTAGCACGCGCGTTTGAACAGCAGCCACGTCGCGGAACACCGGTTCAGCTTCGGCCTGGCGGCCCACGACCGAGAGTATTCCGGCGTATTGCACTTGTGCCGACAGACGGTCGGGGTGCTCGGGTGGAAGGGTTTGGCGCGCCAGGTCCACCGCGGTGTGGCCAGCCGCCAAAGCCTCGTCGTAGCGATCCTGCTCGGCAAAAAGTATGGCCAGCGAGCGGTACGGATCGAGGCGCCGCCGCTGCAGTTCCGGTCCGCCCTGTGACTCGAGCGCAAGCGCTTCGCGAAAATA
>CAIQGU010000313.1 GCA_903871435.1 uncultured Burkholderiales bacterium
GGTCGATTTTCGGCGGGCCGCTGGCGGCCCAGCTGCATGAGGCCACGGGCAGCTGGTTGCCGGTATTCTGGGTGGTGATCGGCCTGGACATCGGCGCCGCGCTGCTCGCCCTGCTGGTCCTGCGGCCCTTGCGGGCGCGGCGCAGCTACGTTTAGGCTGCCGGGGGCAGTCCGTCGAAGAACTCCACCTCGCCCGTCTCCAGGGAATACTCCGCGCCCACGATCAGCAATCCTTCGGAGCCGATGAGCTGCTCGAGGATTTCCGAGCCGTGGCGCAGGTTGTTGACCGACATGCGGATGTTCGCGCGAACCGCCTTGCGCAACAGCGCCGGCGGGTCGTGGCGCAGATCGGTTTCGAGCAAGGTCCATACGGCCGGCCGCACCCGGTCGACGATGGAGCGCAGGTTGCGCGATTGATCCTCGGTGCGCCGCTGCAATTGTTCTATGGTTGCCTCGATCGCTCCGCACTGGGTGTGGCCCAGAACCACGACGAGGCGGGTATGAAACTGCTCGGCGGCAAATTCCACGCTGCCGATCTGCGATGGCGCCACGATGTTGCCCGCGACGCGGATCACGAATAGATCGCCCAGACCCTGGTCGAAGACAAGCTCGGCGGGCACGCGCGAGTCCGAGCAGCCCAGAATGATGGCAAAGGGTTCCTGGCTGTTGATGAGCTCGCGCCGGCGCGCCTGGCTGGTAATGCCATCGCGGTTGCGCACTTCCGCCACGAAACGGCGGTTTCCTTCGCGCAGCAGTTCTAGCGCTTCCCGGGCAGGGATCACGCCGTGCGCCCCGGTGCAGTCCGCGCATTCATGGGCATGGCTCCCTAGACCCCGATGCAGACATACTTGGTGGTGAGGTACTCGTCGATGCCATGGTGGGAACCTTCCCGACCGAAGCCCGATTGCTTGATGCCGCCAAAGGGCGCAACTTCGGTGGACATGATGCCCACGTTTACGCCCACCATGCCGTATTCGAGCCGCTCGGCCAGGCGCATCACACGGCTCACGTCGCGCGCATAAAAATACGACGCCAGGCCAAACTCCACCGAATTGGCGGCGGCAACCGCCTCGTCGTCGGATGAAAAAGAGAAGATCGGCGCAACCGGCCCGAAGGTTTCCTCGCGTGCCACCAGCATGGTGTCGCGCACGCCCGAGAGCACCGTGGGCTGGTAGAACGTGCCGCCCAGCGCGTGCCGGTGGCCGCCGGCCTCGATGCGGGCGCCCTTAGACAGCGCGTCGGCGACGTGCGCCTCCACCTTCTCGAGCGCTGCGGCATCGATCAGCGGACCCTGCTGCACGCCGTCTTCCATGCCGGGGCCCACCTTGAGTAGCGACGCCCGCGCGGCCAGCTTGGCAACGAACGGACCGTAGACCTTCTCGTGCACCAGGAACCGGTTGGTGCAGACGCAGGTCTGGCCGGCATTGCGGTACTTGGAGGCGAGGGCGCCCTCGACCGCCGCATCGATATCCGCGTCCTCGAAGACGATGAAGGGCGCGTTGCCGCCCAGCTCCAGCGACAGCTTCTTGAGCGTGGGCGCGCACTGCTGCATGAGGATGCGCCCGACGGCCGTGGAGCCGGTAAAGGAGAGCTTGCGCACGATGGGCGAATCGCACAGTGCCTTGCCCACGACGATGCTGTTGCCCGAATCCGCGGTGACGACGTTGAATACACCTGCGGGAATGCCGGCGCGTTGCGCCAACTCGGCCAGTGCCAGCGCCGACAGGGGGGTCTGTTCGGCAGGCTTGACGACCACCGTGCACCCGGCCGCAAGCGCCGGGGCGATCTTGCGGGTGATCATGGCGTTGGGGAAATTCCAGGGCGTGATGGCTGCGCAGACGCCCACGGGCTCGCGCAGCACCAGCAGGCGCCGGTCGGCCCAGGGGGATGGAATGGTTTCGCCGTAGATCCGCTTGGCCTCTTCCGCAAACCACTCCACGAAGCTCATGCCGTAGGCGATTTCGCCACGCGCCTCGGCCAGCGGCTTGCCTTGCTCGGCCGTCAATATGCGCGCCAGGTCGTCCGTGGCCGCCACGCACAGATCAAACCAGCGCCGCAGCAGCGCTGAGCGCTCCTTTGCGGTCTTGGCCCGCCAGGCGGGGTAGGCGCGCTCGGCGGCCGCAATCGCCCGCTGCGTCTCGGCAACCCCGCAGTTGGCCACGTCGGCGAGCTTGCCGCCGTCGGCGGGGTTGAGGACATCAAACCGCCCAAGGGAACCATCGGCCCAGGCGCCGTCGATGAAGGCTTGCGTCTTGAGCAGTTGGCCGTCCTGCAGGGCAGGCATGGCGCTTGCGCTATGCAACATAGGAGTCTCCGTTGCCGGCCCGGACGCCGCGCGCGTCGGCGGAGCAGCGGGGCTTTGCGGCATTGTTCGTAGGGACCTGCAAAAGAAAACGAGGATAGCGCAGGTCGTGAAAGCCCTAATTTGTTGGGTCCGCTGCGCCCGATTTCATTGCAAGCCTTCTATACGGCGCTTCAGCACGCCGGTTCGAATGCAAACGTTTGTAAGCGGACTGAATCGCTTTGGGGCGCGATCCATTTTGGGGCAATTCCCGTGTACGGCAGGGGTTTTCTCGAAGAATCTGCCACCGGATAGTGCCATCAGTCCGCTGCGTCGCAATCTCAAACGTTTGCATAAGGCGCTCAGCGCGGGTTTTGATAATCGGCTAATGTTCGCGGCGTCCCCTTACGGACCCGCCAGAAACCAAAAACGGCGAGACGTTGGAGGCACGAGGACAAATTCGGAATTTGAAGTTGGGAGGCATGGGGGATGGATTACGCGCAGCAACAGCGCAACCCGGGAAAGCACCTGATCGGCTTTACGGTCGTGGTGCTTTTGCACGTGGTGGTCGTTTACGCCCTGGTGAACGGCTTGGCGCGCAACCTCGTCGAAATTGCCAAGAAGCCTTTCGAGACGCAGATCGTCAAGGAAGTGAAGGCGCCGCCGCCGCCGGAGGCCCCGCCGCCGCCGCCGCCCAAGCTCGATATCGCGCCCCCGCCCTTCATTCCGCCGCCGGAAATCCAGATCGCCGTGCCGGCCTCTGCTCCCGCTGGTGCCGTCCCCGGTGCCGGTGACGCTGGCGCCTGGATGGACGAGGTCCCCTTCTAACCATGGCTGTTCTCACCAACCCGCGCGAAAC
>CAIQGU010000314.1 GCA_903871435.1 uncultured Burkholderiales bacterium
ATGAGCTTGCGCTCCCAGAGGGTGGTGTAGGCCACGGCGCCGAGTATTGGCAGGACGATGGCGAAGATCTTGATGAGAATCCAGGCGATGTCGACCAGCCTGCCCCACCACGGCGCAGCCACGAGGTGATGCCACCAGGCCGAGTCGAGCAGGTTATGCACGATGGCAAGCAGGCCGTCCATCGCTACGCGCGCTCCAGCAGTATGGTACCGAACATGGCGCCCAGGCCCGCCGTGCTGGCGTGCGCCGCTGGCACCCGCACCACGCGATCGGGCAAGCGGTCGTCGAGGATGCACGGCAGGAGCACCGCAGCCTCGCCCTGGCGCACGCGCACGGTCGTGCCGGCCGTGACGCCAAAACTGGCCAGCGTCGCCGCATTGGCGCGCACAGCGGGCGCACGCGCCGCGGCTGTCTGCTGCAGGGAGGCGGCATGACGCACGAGGGAATCGCTGGAATACACCGGCACATCGGCGATGCGTTCGCCGGCCGCGGCCTCGGCGCCGGCTTCCAGTGCCACCGGCGTTACATTGGAAAGGGCCATGCGCGGCGTTGCCGGCAAGGCGTCGGCACGTACTTCTTCGGGCGAGGCGTAGTCGAAACCGGCAAGTCCCAGTTCATTGCCCAGGACGCGCAGCACCTTCCAGCCCGGTCGCGCCTCGCCGGGCGCCGGCACCGCGCCGTTGAAGGACTGCACGCGTCCCTCTGCATTGACAAAGGTTCCCGCGGTTTCGGCAAACGCGGCGATGGGCAACACCACGCTGGCCGTGGCTTCCAGGTGTTGCGAGCGGAAAGCGGAAAACGCCACGACCGCCTCGGCAGCGGCGAGCGCGCGGCGCGCAGCCGCGGGGTCGGCGCAGTCGAGTTCGGGCTCCAGGCCCCAAAGGAGATAAGCGGCCAGGGGCTGCTCGAGCATGCTGCGCGCGTTGCGCCCGCCGGGGCCCGGTATGGCGCCGGCAAGGTAACCGCCCACGCTGTTGGCCGCGTCGCCCAGTACGCCAGCCTGTCCGCCGACGGCGCGAGCGATCCATTGGAGCCAGGCCTGTAGCAGGGCAGCCTGGGGATGTTGTGCGGCAGCGTTTCCCGCCAGCAGCGCGACCCGTGCGCCGGAACACAGGTCATCGGCAATGGCGTTGGCCACGGCATCGGGCTCGACGCCGGCCACGGGTTCGAGCAGGCCACGCTTGCGCGCCACTGCCGTACCGATACGCGCCACGGTGGCCAGCCACTGTGATGGCGCAAGCACCGCCTTGTTGGCGATGCGCATGAGAAGGTCGTCATCGACGGCGTGCAGCACGCTGACGCGGCAGCCGGCTCCCACTGCCTTGCGCACGCGCGCCGCCACCAGCGGGTGATCCTGGCGCAGGAACGAGCCCACCAGCAGCAAGCGGTCCAGGCCGGAAATATCCGCTACCGGCAGTCCCAGCCAGGGCGCACCGGCACGGGCGCCATCAGCGGAGAAATCGCTCTGGCGCACGCGAAAATCGACGCTCTCCGAACCCAGGCCGCGGGTCAATTGCCCCAGCAGGAACAATTCTTCGGCAGTGGCGTTGCCCGCAGCCAGGGCGCCGATGGCGTGCACGCCGTGGCGCTGCTGGGCACCGCGCAGGAGGCTGGCAGCGGCCTGGAGCGCAACCGGCCAATCCACTTCGGTGAGACGGCCATCGCGGCGCAGGAGCGGACGGGTGAGACGTTGCGGCGAGCGCAGGCCTTCGTACGAGAAGCGGTCCCGGTCCGACAGCCAGCATTCATTGACGGCCTCGTTTTCCAGGGGTACCACGCGCAGGACTTCATCGCGCTTGACCTGCAGTACAAGGTTGGAGCCCAGACTGTCATGCGGGCTGACCGAACGGCGGCGGGCCAGCTCCCAGGTGCGGGCGCTGTAGCGAAACGGCTTGCTGGTGAGCGCGCCGACCGGACAGACGTCGATCATGTTGCCGGAGAGCTCGGAGTCGACCGTGCGGCCCACGAAGGGCATGATCTCGGAGTGCTCGCCATGGCTGGCCATGCCCAGTTCCATGATGCCGGCGATTTCCTGGCCGAAGCGCACGCAGCGCGTGCAGTGGATACAGCGCGCCATCTCCTGGGCCGATACCAGCGGGCCCAGGTCCTTGTGCATGACCACGCGCTTTTCTTCCTGGTAGCGCGAGGCCGCACCGCCATAGCCGACGGCGAGATCCTGCAGCTGGCACTCGCCGCCCTGGTCGCAGATGGGGCAGTCGAGCGGGTGGTTGATAAGCAGGAACTCCATCACCGAGCGCTGTGCCTGCTGGGCCTTGGGACTGGCCGTGCGCACGATCATGCCCTGGGTGGCGGGCGTGGCGCATGCCGGCAGGGGCTTGGGCGCCTTCTCGACGTCGACCAGGCACATGCGGCAGTTGGCCGCGATGGACAATTTGCGGTGATAGCAGAAATGCGGAACGTAGATGCCCAGCTCGGTAGCGGCCTCCATCACCGTGCCGCCATCGCGCACCGCAACCTTGCGTCCGTCGATTTCCAGCTCAATCATCTGCGCAGCTCAATATATTGCCCCTCTCCCGCCTGCGGGAGAGGGGGAAGGGGTGAGGGTGAAGGTGAGGGACAGGCGCGCACCATCACACGTAGTCCGGAACCAGGCAGCGCTTGTGTTCGATGTGATGCTCGAACTCGGCCCGGAAATTCTTGATGAAGGCACGCACCGGCATGGCCGCGGCGTCGCCCAGGGCACAGATCGTGCGCCCCTGGATGTTGTCGGCCACCGAATTGAGCAGGTCGAGATCTTCGGGGCGACCCTTGCCGTGCTCGATGCGGTTGACCACGCGATAAAGCCAGCCCGTGCCCTCGCGGCAGGGCGTGCACTGGCCGCAGGACTCGTGCTGGTAGAAGTAGGACAGGCGCTCCAGGCTGCGCACCATGCAGCGCGTCTCGTTCATGACGATGACCGCGCCCGAGCCCAGCATGGAGCCGGCCTTGGCGATGGAGTCGTAGTCCATGTCGACGTCCATCATCACGGCGCCGGTGAGCACCGGCATGGAAGATCCGCCGGGGATCACCGCCTTGATGGCGCCGCCGCGCATGCCGCC
>CAIQGU010000315.1 GCA_903871435.1 uncultured Burkholderiales bacterium
AGCCCGGCCGGGCGGCGGCACCATTGCCACCGTACGCATAGCCCTGGCCGCGCTGCGGTCCGCCGCGGGTAACGGGGCTGCGCCATGAGCGCGGACGCCAGCGCGGAACACCTGGGCAATCTGCTGCTTGTCGACGACGATGCCGTGCTGGCCCGGGTGCTGGCGCGCGCCCTGACGGCACGCGGCTTTGCCGTGCAGACGGCGGACTCGGTCGCCACCTGCGTCACGCTGCTGGGCAACGGGTACATCCCGGATTTTGCCGTGCTCGATCTGAATATCGCGGGCCAGTCGGGGCTCAAGCTGATCGAGCAGATCCTGGCGGTCAACGCGCAGTGCGACATCGTCATCCTCACCGGTTACGCCAGCATCACCACGGCAGTGGACGCGATCAAGCTGGGCGCCCGCCAGTACCTGGCCAAGCCGGTGGATGCCGATACCGTTGCCAAGGCCCTGCTCGAAGATCAGAGCCCGGACCTGGAAACCGCGCCCGAAGATACCTACTCGGTGTCGCGGCTCGAATGGGAGCACATCCAGCGCGTATTGTTGGAAAACGGCAGCAATATCAGCGCGACCGCACGAGCGCTCAAGATGCACCGGCGCACCCTGCAGCGCAAGCTGTCCAAGCGGCCCGCGCGCGAATAGCCCGGCTGTTGCGAGCGCCTACAATCGCGTCAGCCCATTCCTTGCAGAAGGCGCCGATCCGCACATGACCAGTCTCACCACCCGCATCCTGCACGCCGACCGCCTGGGCGGCGTGGAACATGGCGCCGCGCGCAAGCCCATGCATACAGCGGTCGCTTATGGTTACCCGAGCGCGCGCGAACTGGCTGCCGTGTTCCAGGGCGAGAAGCCCGGCTATGTTTACGCGCGCCAGGGCAACCCGACCACCGCCGCCCTTGAAGCCAAGATCAACCTGCTGGAAGACGCGCGCGGCACCGTCACCTTCAGCACCGGAATGGCAGCCATCGCCGCCACGTTGATCGCCCTGCTGCGCGCCGGCGATCACCTCATCGGCAGCCAGTACCTCTTTGGCAACAGCTACAGCTTCATGCTCACGCTGCAGCGCATGGGCATCGAGGTGAGCCTGGTCGATGCTACCGAGGCCGGTTCGGTGGCGGCAGCCGTGCGACCGAACACCCGCATCGTATTCGTGGAGACCATTGCCAACCCGCGTACCCAGGTCGCCGACCTGGCGGGCATAGGCACGCTGTGCGCCGAATGCGGCCTGGTCTTCATCGTGGACAGCACGCTCACCACGCCCGTGCTGTTTCGCCCGCGCGATACCCAGGCCAGCCTGGTGGTGCATTCGCTCAGCAAGGGCATCGCCGGGCACGGCGACACGCTGGGGGGCGCGGTCTGCGACACCGGGCTGTTCGACTGGTCGGGCTACGCCAATATCCTCGAACCCTACCGCAAGGGCAGCCCAGTCGGATGGGGCCTGCAGCAGATCCGCAAGAAGGGGCTGCGCGACATGGGCGGCACGCTGCGCGCCGAAGACGCTCATCGCATCGCCACGGGTGCGGAAACACTGGAGCTGCGCATCGCGCGCACCAACGCCAACGCGCTCGCGCTGGCACAATGGCTCGAGCACCAGCCGCAAGTGGCGCGGGTCTACTACCCCGGCCTGCCCAGCCACGCTCAGCACGGCCGGGCTGCCGAGCTGTTCAGCGCCTTTGGCCCGCTGCTGAGCCTGGAGCTGCAGGCAGGGCTGCGCCATTTTGATTTTCTCGACGCCCTGCGACTGGTGATACTGTCGAGCCACCTGGCGGACAACCGCACCCTGGCCATACCCGTGGCCGACACGATCTTCTACGAGATGGGTCCGGAGGGACGTGCGGCCATGGGCATCGCCGACAGCCTGGTCCGCGTATCGGTAGGCATAGAGCACATCGATGACCTGAAGGAGGACTTTGCGCAGGCGTTGCTGGCTGCGGGAGAGGGGGGGTTGGTTAGAGCGGGCGCGAGAGGCCGATGAAGAATCCGCGGCGCGGGCCGTATTGCGGGGCGCCTACCCCGATACCGGTGCCGTTGCGGATTTCGTATTGCCGGTCCAGCAGGTTCACGATGTCGAAGCGGGCGGTGACGGGTGCCCACGCACGGACATGAAACACGTGGCTGATGCCGACATTGGCCTGGAAATAGTAGGGTAGCCGGCGGCCGTTCGGAATATTGCTGCCGTCCGGCGCCAGCAGGTCGGCGCGCAAGCCCGAGCCCAGCAGGAAATCCGTGCTCATGCGCGTGTCGCCCCAGCCGTACGATGCCCCGCCGGAGGCCGTGACCTTCTGCTCGTGATCCAGCGAAATATAGTGGTCCGCGATGTAGGCGAGGTCCGGTTCCGAAAAATTGAATTGCGATGAGGTGATGTCGCTTGCCTGCGCGCTTTCCCAGCCCAGGTTGAGATAGGCCGACAGAGACGCGGTCGTGTAATTGGCCGTGAGCTCGGCGCCGTACTGGCGGCCGCTGGCGTAGTTGAAAGGGGTGAGGATGATGGGCGCGCCAAACTGGCCCTCATCGATCAGCTGCGCGGACCGCTTGAAGTAGCTGTCGACGCCCAGCGTCAGCTGCTGGCTCACGGTTTGCAGCACACCGATATCCGTGTAGTTGGCACGCTCGGCCCGGGGCGTGCTCGCCAGCGTGACATCGCAGGCCGCGCTGGTGTTGTTGAACTCGGCAACATTCCGGCTGCCCACCAGCTCGAAGGGTGGCGGCGAGAAGTAGCGCGCATAGCCGGCGTGCACGGTGGTGCGCGGCAGGGGCTTCCACACCAGATTG
>CAIQGU010000316.1 GCA_903871435.1 uncultured Burkholderiales bacterium
CGCAGCGCGCCGCTGCTTTCCAGCAGAAGGCGACCCTCGCTGTCGACACCCCGGAGGATGCCGGTTATCACCGGCCCACCAGCGCCGTAGGCCTCGACGACCGCGTCACGGTAGGCGCAGCAAGCCCCAAAGGCGGCCGGCCCGCCGGCAAAGCCATTGTGCTCGTAACGTTGCGCGGCGGTGAGCAGCGCGCGCGCCAGGCGCGCGAGCCAGATTTCGCGCTGGCTCAGTACGGCTGCGTTCCCCAGCACCGACGCCAGATCCGCAACGGCAACGGCTGCGGACGACGGCTCGCTCTTTGCGCGGTCGCCGGCAATACGGTCGCGCAGCGCAATGTCGGAACACAGATTGATGCCCATGCCGATCACCAGGGTTCGCGCGCCCTGCGTATCGTCCGCGAGCTCGACCAGGATTCCGGCCAACTTGCCGCCATTGAGCAGAAGGTCGTTAGGCCATTTCACGAGTACACGCGTGTTTGCGGGAAGGCATTCCTGCACCGCGGCTGCGGCTTCTATGCCGCACGCCAGGGTGACGGAAGCGCTAGCCGCGGCATCCCGACCCCATGGCAGGGCCAGGGAAAACAGCAGCGACCCGGCGTCGCTGCCGTGCCAGGAGCGGCCGCGCCGGCCGCGACCCTGGGTCTGGCGCCGCGCCACCCGCAGCACTGGGCGAGCCGGCGCACGCTGCCGCGCGCGCGCGAGCAGGTCCGCATTCGTGGAAGTGGTGACGTCGACCATCTCCCGGTCGGCGACCAGGTCGCCCAGGTGCTGCTCCAGGACGGCCGCATCGAGGGCGGCATTGATGGCGCTGATGGCCGCCGGGGCGTCGGTATCCATGCAGTCAAACGGGGGTTTGCTGAGGCTCAAGAGCATGGTCCCGATATCGGGATGACGCTGGCAGGGGCATTGGTTGATCGCATTCTGGGGGGAATTTAACATCGAAAAAACGTCATTCGCCCTCCCCGCATGGCACTTGCCAAGCCGGGCGGGCGCCTACACTTGGGTTTGCCGCCTTGGCCCCCATCTGCGGAACACTGGCATACCGGAGCGTAGCCCTGCATGAGTCATTTTCAACGCCACGTATTTTTTTGTCTTAACGAACGCCCAGCGCCCGACACCTGCTGCGCCAATCATGGGGCCGCCGAGATGCAAGCCTATGCCAAGGATCGCATCAAGAAGCTCGGCAAAAGCGGCAAGGGCAAGGTGCGGATCAACAAGGCGGGTTGCCTCGATCGTTGCGACCAGGGGCCCTGCATGGTGGTGTACCCGGAAGCGGTCTGGTACACCTTCGTCGATCGCGAAGATATCGATGAAATCGTCGAGTCCCATCTGGTGGGCGGCAAGGTCGTCGAGCGTTTGCGGCTGACCTGAGCAACGGCCATGGCAGCGCAAGCCCTCATGCAGCCGCCGAGTCAACGCCGCCTGCTTGATGGGCCGGCGGGGCAGGTGGAGGTTCTGGTGGAGTGTCCCGCAGGACCGGTACAGGGTTTTGCCTGCATCGGACATCCCCACCCCCTCTACGGCGGTACGCTGGAAAACAAGGTTGCGGCAACCTTGGCGCGGGCCGTGCTGGCTATGGGATGGATCGCCGTGCGCCCGAATTTTCGCGGCGTGGGGGCGAGCGAGGGTGAGCATGACCATGGCATTGGCGAGACCGATGATTTTCTCCGCGTGATGGACGCGGTGCCCCGCTGGCCGCAATGGGAGGGGATCCTCGCGGCGCCCGCCGCGGCACCGTGGCTGCTGGCTGGTTTTTCGTTCGGCACGTTCGTTGCCGCGCGTGCCGCGCAAACCCTGGCGCTGCAGGGGCGGGCACCGCGGGCACTGGTGCTGGTGGGGGCTGCGGCCGGCAAGTGGGCCATGCCACCGGTGCCGGCCTCAACCATCGTGATTCACGGGGAAATCGATGAAACCATACCGCTGGCCGATGTCTATCCGTGGGCGCGCGCCTGCGAGGTCCCGGTCATCGTGATGCCCGGTGCGGACCATTTCTTTCATCGCCGGCTGACCGCGCTCAAGCGCCTGGTGATGCAAAATGTCCTGGGGGCAGCCGGCTTGGCTGCCCTGCCGGGCGGCGCGGCGGCAACCTCTGGGGAGCGCATTAGCGATGAATGAACTACCCGATACGCCTGGCGAAGAGCCCGGCAAACCGCTGGACGAACAGCCAGTCGAACAGCCGGAACAGTCAGCCGTACAGCCCGCTGGCGCGGCCGCCGAAGAGCCGCAAAGCCTGCTCGTATTCCCCACCGACTTCCCCATCAAGATCATGGGGCTCAACCGCCTCGAGCTCGAGCCTCAGGTGGTGGAAATCGTGCGCCGGCACGCGCCGGATTTCGACGACAACACCCTGGAAGTGCGCCAGTCCCGCGCCGGCAACTACCTGTCGCTGACGGTAACCATCCGCGCGCAGTCGCGTCCGCAACTTGACGCCATCTACATGGAGCTCACCCGTCATCCGCTCGTGAAGGTGGTGCTCTGAAGCATGCGCGCGACCACAAACGCCGCAAACACGGCAAGGACCGCGCAGCGTGATCCGTGTCCGCGAACTCGGCCGTGCGGACTATGCCGAAACCTGGCAGGCGATGCGCGCCTTTACCGAAGGGCGCGACGCCGCGACGCCCGATGAACTCTGGGTCGTTGAGCATCCCCCGGTGTACACCCTCGGCCTGGCAGGACGGCGCGAACACCTGCTGGCGCCGGGCGCCATTCCGGTCGTGTCCTCGGATCGCGGCGGTCAGGTCACGTATCACGGGCCGGGCCAGGTGGTGGTCTACACGATGATCGACCTGCGGCGCGCAGGCTACTTCGTCCGGGAACTCGTCTACCGGATCGAAGAGAGCGTCATCCAGTCGCTGGACGGCTTGGGCGTGCTTGCCGTGCGCATACGCAGCGCGCCGGGTATTTATGTCGATGTGCCCGGCGGCGCCAGCACCGATCCGCGGTTTGCCGGAAAGGCAAAAATCGCCGCCCTCGGCATCAAGGTCAACCGGGGCTGCGCCTACCACGGCGTGGCACTCAACGTGGCGATGGACCTCGCGCCGTTCAGCGCCATCGATCCTTGCGGATACCGCGGGCTGCGCACGGTCGACTTGGCTACACTGGGGGTTGATGCCAGCTGGCAGCAATGCGCGGCGCGCCTCGTGGAACGGCTGGGCGCACACCTTGCCTCCAAGGGTGCCGCGACGGCTGCTGAAGCAGCCCTCACCGCAGACCGTGCGCCAGCGGCCGCGCAGGAGAAAGCCACATGAGCACCGAAGCCAGCCGCTGGTCTGTAGCCCAGGATCCGGCCCCCAAGCAGAAGGGCGCCGACAAGACCGCGCGTATCCCCATCAAGATCGCCCGGGATACTCCGCGCCTGCGCAAGCCCGAGTGGATCCGCGTCAAGCTGGGCGCCGATAGTTCCCGGTTCAATCAGGTCAAGACAATCCTGCGTGAACATCGCCTGCACACCGTCTGCGAAGAGGCCAGCTGTCCCAACATCGGCGAATGCTTCGGCAAAGGCACCGCCACGTTCATGATCATGGGCGATAAATGCACGCGCCGCTGCCCGTTTTGCGATGTCGGCCACGGCCGCCCCGATCCGCTCGATGCCGATGAGCCGCGCCACCTGGCGCAGACCATAGCCGCGCTCCAGCTGCGCTACGTGGTGATCACCTCGGTGGACCGCGACGACCTGCGCGACGGCGGCGCCCAGCACTTCATCGATTGCATCCGCGCCGTGCGCGAGCTTTCGCCCGCGACCAAGATCGAGGTGCTGGTGCCGGATTTTCGCGGCCGCCTGGACCGCGCGCTCGACATCCTGGTGCAAGCGCCGCCCGACGTCATGAACCACAACCTCGAGACCGTGCCGCGGCTCTACCGCCAGGCGCGCCCGGGCTCGGACTACGCGCATTCGCTGCAGCTGCTGCAGAAATTCCGCGAACGCGTGCCTGGCGTGCCCACCAAGAGCGGGCTCATGGTCGGCCTGGGCGAGACCGACGAAGAAATCCTCGAGGTCATGCGCGACCTGCGCCGCCATGGCGTGGACATGCTGACCGTGGGGCAGTACCTGGCGCCCAGCGATCACCACTTGCCGGTGCTGCGGTATGTGACGCCCGAGACGTTTGCCATGTTCGAGCGCGAGGCGCTGGCCTTGGGGTTCGTCAATGCCGCCAGCGCGCCGCTGGTGCGCAGTTCGTACCACGCTGATCTGCAGGCCCACGCGGCCGATCAGGCGGCGAAACACATTGCCATGCCGGGACCGGCAAGCGATCGAAATGCCGCCGCATAACGTTCTTTGACGATCCGCATCGTGACAGACACGCCGAGAATCAAGCTCTACTACTCGCCGGGTGCCTGCTCGTTCGCATCGCATATCGTTCTGCATGAAACCGGCGTCCCGTTCACGGCTGAACGCGTCGTGATCGCCGATGGCGCCAATCTCCGCCCCGAGTACCTTGCGATCAATCCGCGCGGGCGCGTGCCCACCCTGATCGTCGATGGCGCGGCGGTCACGGAAAATTCCGCAATCCTTACCTGGTTGGGGCAGCGGGACGGAAGGCTCTTCCCTGCCCGCGGCACCTTGGCGGCGGCCCGTGCCTCAGAGTGGCTGGCCTGGCTGACCAGCGCGGTGCATATCTCGTTCGCACAGATCTGGCGTGGACACCGCTTTGCCGATGACATCCTTCACCACGAAGCGATTCGCGCGCGCGGCCTGAAGACATTGGAACAGCATTTCGCCGAGATCGAGGGCCGCTTGGTTACCGGGCCATTTGCGTTGGGTTCCG
>CAIQGU010000317.1 GCA_903871435.1 uncultured Burkholderiales bacterium
CCGTGATCCGCCGCATGCGCGTGACCACGTCGTCGATCAGCTTCTTTTCCTTGCCCAGTTCCTGGGAACGCTTCTGATCGCTCCAGACGTCGGGTGCCTCGAGCGCCTGCGCCAGCTCTACCAGCCGTTTTTCCTTGGCATCGACGTCAAAGGTACCTCCGCAACTCGCCCAGGCGAGCATTGAGGTCGGTGAGGGTGGCGGCGATGTGATTGAGCTGTTCGGCTTCCATTGAGCATCCTGCGGGAATGTGTGCAGCCTTGCAGTAGCGAGGGCTGCAAACGGGTTTGCGGTGGATTGCCGGCGGGTTGCCGACGGGTAATCGACGGGTAATCGACGGGTTATCGACGAGAGGCGGCAAGCATTCTGACCGGATCGGCAACGATTATACGGTCGGTGCTGGCCTGGGCCGTTGCCGCCGCGCGCTGCGGCCGGCGGGCTGGACCGGTAGCCGGCAGACCGCCTCAGGTTCCGGCGCCGCCGGCCTGCGCCTCCTGCTCGATGATGAGCGAGAGACGCCCTGGCCCCGGTATTCGTCGATGGTTGGCCGGTAGGCCAGCCGAACCCGGGTGGGCAGGGATTCGACCCGGCGGAACCAGATGGCCGGCCAGCGCCGGCCGTCGAGTTCCAGCGTGAGCTTCAGGTGCGTGTCCTTCACGAGACGCTGTTCGATCACGGTGAAGTCGTTGGCGAAGAGCGGCTCCGCAAAACCCTGCCCCCAGACGATGCGGTCGGACGCCTCGACCAGCGAGTGCGTAAGCTCATCGCCGGCCAGCGCGCCGTCCACCGCCAGGGTGCGCGCATAAAGACTGGCATCGCTGGTTTCGCGAGCCGCCCGCTCGAACGCGGCGGTGAAATCCGCGAGCGCGGCCTCGGGGATCGTCAGGCCCGCGGCCATGGCGTGTCCGCCAAAGCGCTCGATCAGCCCGGGGTGGCGCTTGGTGACGCGGTCCAGGGTATCGCGCAGGTGGACACCCTCGATGGAACGCCCGGAACCGCGCAGCGTCGCCGTGCCCGCGCGCGCAAAGGCGATGGTGGGCCGATGGTGGCGTTCCTTGATGCGCGAGGCGATCAGGCCCACGACCCCCGGGTGCCAACCGTCGCGGAACATGGTGATGGTGCGCTGCTGGGCCATGCCGCCCGGATTGCCGGGCAGGCCGCAGTCGCGTTCGGCAGCGTCCAGGTCGATCTGGGCATCGGCCT
This sequence comes from uncultured Burkholderiales bacterium, assembly GCA_903871435.1. Classification (GTDB taxonomy): domain Bacteria; phylum Pseudomonadota; class Gammaproteobacteria; order Burkholderiales; family Burkholderiaceae_F; genus GJ-E10. Next base: position 1,202 of record CAIQGU010000317.1, read on the forward strand.
GCATGTCGGCCTCGATCTGGCGGCGCTCCCGATTGAGTGTGTCCAGACGCTGCGCCAGAAACAGCGCCTGGTCCGGGTCATCGCACAGAAGACACTCGATGCCCTGTGTCATATCCGTCAGGCGCCCGGCGGCGTTGATGCGCGGACCAATGGCGAAGCCCAGGTCGGAGGCCCGCGTGGTACGCGGCTCGCGTCCGGCCACCCGGAAAAGCGCCGCCAGGCCTGGCTGCATGGCGCCGCGCCGGATGCGCTCCAGGCCCGCCTGCACCAGGATGCGGTTGTTGCGATCGAGGCGCACGAGGTCCGCGACCGTGCCCACGGCCACGAGGTCCAGCAGGGTGTCCAGGCGGGGCTGCGTCGCTTCATCAAAACGGCCGCGCGTGCGCAGTTCCGCCCGCAGCTGCATGAGCACATAGAACATGACACCCACTCCGGCCAGGTTCTTGGAATCGAAGCTGCAGCCCGGCTGGTTGGGATTGACGATGGCCTTGGCCGCCGGCAACTGGTCGGCCGGCAGATGGTGATCCGTGATGAGGACATCGATACCGAGGGCGTTGGCGCGCGCGACGCCCTCGATGCTGGCGATGCCGTTGTCCACCGTGATGATGAGGTCGGGCTTGTCGCGCGCTGCCAGTTCGACGATTTCCGGGGTAAGGCCGTAACCGTATTCGAAGCGGTTGGGAACTAGGTAGGAAACCTGCCCGCCCATCAGGCGCAGGCCACGCACGGCGACGGCACAGGCGGTGGCGCCGTCGCAGTCGTAATCGGCCACGATGAGCAGCCGTCGCTGCGCCGCGATGGCATCGGCCAGAAGGCGCGCCGCCGCGTCCAGCTGGTACATCGTGCCCGGCGCCTGCATCTGCCGCGTCGACAACGCGAGGTCCGCCTCACTGCTGATACCGCGGGCCGCGAGCGCGCGGGCGAGAGGCGCGGGCACGCCCAGGGCCTGCAGGCGCCGTGCCGTTGCTGGATCGAAATCGCGGATGCGAAAGAGGGCGCTCATGCGGCCAGCGCACCGTTTGCCGCCGCGCCGTGGGTCTTGCCGGGGGTCGATCCTGCTGGCGGCGCTTCCGTCAGCCAGCGTTGCAGGAGTGCGGCGCGGCAGGGACGCGCACCATCACCTTGCCACTGCAGACGCCCTGGTGGCGGCGGCTGCGAGCCGGCAGCC
>CAIQGU010000318.1 GCA_903871435.1 uncultured Burkholderiales bacterium
ATCGCGGCAACACCCATCGATGCCGCGTTCTGCGCCCGCGCGGAACGGCTGGACATCGTTGATGATCAAGTGCTGGAGCGCGATCCCAACGAAATCCTGCGGGCGTTTCTTACCCTGCAGCGCCATACCGAACTCAAGGGCATGACGCCGCGCCTTGTTGCAGGATGGCCAGGAAGTTGGCGCGATTTTCGGGGGAGCGCCGAAAGGCAGCATCCATGCGGCCGCGCGCATTCCAGATGGCACGCAGCAGGCGCGGCGTCATGCCCTTGAGTTCGGTATGGCGCTGCAGGGTAAGAAATGCCCGCAGGATTTCGTTGGGATCGCGCTCCAGCACCTGGTCATCGACGATGTCCAGCCGTTCCGCGCGGGCGCAGAACGCGGCATCGATGGGTGTTGCCGCGATGGCCGCATCCGGGTACAGACGCTGCTCCACTGCGAGGAGCACCAGCGTGTTGAGCTGGGCCACGATCTTGGCCGCGTGGTAGTAGGTCTGCATCAACACTTCGCTGGCGCGCCGGCTGGGCGTGCCCGTGATGCCGATGGCACCGGCCAGCGCATGCTGCAGGTCAAATACCAGCCGGTCCTCGCGCCGCCGCGCCACGATATGCAGGCGCGCGCGGATCTCCTTGAGGTGGCGCTGCGTACGGCGGATCTGGCTGCACTCGGAAGCGGTCAGCAGCCCGTTGCGGGCCATTTCCTCCCAATTGGCGCCCAGGCCCGCGCCCCGGGACACCCAGATGAGCACCTGCAGGTCGCGCAGCCCCCCCGGGCTCTCCTTGCAGTTGGGCTCTAGCGCGTAGGGCGTGTCTTCGTATTTCGTGTGGCGTTGCTGCTGTTCCAGCAGCTTGGCGCGCAGGAAGGTGCGCGGATCGAGCACATCGTGGACGACCCGCTGAAACTCCTCGAAGACCCGGCGCGGGCCGCAGATGAGGCGCGATTCGAGCATCGACGTCATGATGGTGGCGTCCTGCACGGCCTGCTGCGCGCACTCCGGGGCTGTGCGCACGGCATGGCCGATGGGCAGGCCGATGTCCCAGAGCAGCTGCACCAGGGATGCGATGCGGACCTGCTGTGCCGTGTCCGGCGCGCCGCGCGGAATCATGAGCAGGTCGACGTCGGAATAGGGGAAAAGCTCGTTTCTGCCATAGCCGCCAACGGCCACGATGGCGGCAAAGGGCGTGACTCCGGCATGGTCCGCCGCGGCGCGCACATGGCGGTCGGCGATGCGGGACAGGCCGAGCAGCAAGCCGGTGATTGGCGCTCCGGCCTGGAAGCGAGAGATCAGGGCCGCGCGCTCGCGCGCGAGGCTGTCGCGCAGTTCCCGCGCGAGGTCGGCCAGAAAATCGGGCGGCACGCGCGTGACGCTGCCGCCCTCGGCCAAGGGCATGCCTAGGCCACCACGATGCCCGCCGGCGGGGCTGCAGGAGCGGCATTGCCCGCCGCCGCCGGCGTGACCCCATCTGCGGCAACTGATGGGGAGGTGACAAAGGCCGGCGGCGGGGGCGATCCGGCGGAAACCGTCAGTACCTCGAAGCCCGTGGGGGTCACCAGCACGGTGTGCTCCCATTGGGCGGACAGGCTGTGATCCTTGGTGACGATGGTCCAGCCGTCGGCCATTTCGCGGATCTCGCGCCGGCCGGCGTTGATCATGGGTTCCACCGTGAAGATCATGCCGGGGACCAGCCGTTCGAGCGTGCCGGCCTTGCCGTAATGCAGGATCTGCGGGTCCTCGTGAAAGCGCTTGCCGATGCCATGGCCACAAAATTCGCGAACCACGCTGTAGCCGTTGCGTTCCGCGTGCGGCTGTATGGCGGCACCAATGTCGCCGAGGAAGCCGCCCGGCCGGATGGCCAGGATGCCCAGCCACATGCATTCGTAGGTGATCTCACTCAACCGGCGCGCCGCGATGGACGACTCGCCCACATGGAACATGCGGCTGGTATCGCCGTGCCAGCCGTCCTTGATGACGGTGATGTCCAGGTTCACCACGTCACCGCTTTTGAGCACGCGCGTGCCGGGTATGCCGTGGCAAACCTGATGATTGACGGAGGTGCAGATCGACTTGGGGAAGGGCTTGTAGCCGTGCGGGGCGTAGTTGAGCGGCGCCGGTATCGTGCCCTGCACGTTCACCATGTATTCATGGCAAAGCCGGTCGAGTTCACCGGTGGTCACACCGGGCACGACATAGGGTGTGATGTAGTCCAGAACCTCGGAGGCGAGACGTCCGGCGATGCGCATGCCGGCGATGTCGGCGGCGGATTTCAGTGTGGCGGGCATAGAGGGCTAGCGATTCGGGGTGCGGCACTGGCGGGTTCCGGATGGTGCGTTCCCGGCCGCCCAAAATGGAACCCTTGGCACCCCTGGAAACTGCCCGGACCGGGTAAACCACTACGGCCACAAGACAGCTATAATACAAGGCTTACCTACGTGCGTGGGAGGGGTGGCCGGATACCCCTCGCAGAAGCCGGGGACATATCCCTGCCGTTCACGTGGGAAATAACGCGCACCGCAGCCAAGGTGCCGGGCTCAACCGAACGCCGCCAGAAATTCCTGGCGGCCGGTAATCCCGGGGACTCGGCGGTTGCGCAAGACCTAACCTTGGAGATCGAAAAATGGCAGTAACCATGCGTCAAATGCTGGAAGCCGGGGTGCACTTTGGGCACCAAACGCGCTTCTGGAACCCCAAAATGGCCCCGTATATCTTCGGCCATCGCAATCGTATCCACATCATCAATCTTGAGCGCACGCTCGAGCAGTTCAACACGGCCACCAAGTTCGTGCGCCAGGTTGCGTCCAACCGCGGCACCGTGCTCTTCGTGGGCACCAAGCGCCAGGCCCGGGAAATCATCGTCGAGGAAGCCACGCGCGCCGGCATGCCGTACGTCGACCAGCGCTGGCTGGGCGGCTTCCTCACCAACTTCAAGACCATCAAGACCTCGATCAAGCGCCTCAAGGAAATGGAACAGATCACCGCTGACGGTGGCCTGGAGCGCATGTCCAAGAAGGAAGCGCTCAACTTCCATCGCGAGATCGAGAAGCTGAACAAGTCCATCGGCGGCATCAAGGACATGGCCGGCCTGCCCGAAGCCATTTTCATGATCGACGTGGGCTACCACAAGATCGCCGTTGCCGAAGCGGTCAAGCTGGGCATTCCGGTCGTGGGCGTCGTCGACACCAATCATTCGCCCGCGGGCATCACCTACATTGTCCCGGGCAATGACGACTCCAGCCGGGCAGTGCGCCTCTATGCGCGCGGCATGGCCGACGCGGTGCTCGAAGGCAAGGCCGCTGGCCTGCAGAATGTGGTGGCGGCAGCCGGTGGCGATGAGTTTGTCGAGGTGGAAGAAGCGGCGGCCCAGGACGCCTGAGGCACCCTTACCCTGAAGTGAGGGCGCAGGGGGGCGATAAGCCCCCTTTTTCTGGCAAGAATCGAGCAATTGGCA
>CAIQGU010000319.1 GCA_903871435.1 uncultured Burkholderiales bacterium
AGCTCGGACAGCAGTTCGCCGGCGCGGTCCTGCACACCCGGCACAGGCGAGATGAGGATGAGTTTGGTGGCCTTGAGGGCAATGGCCGTACTGGCCGCGACGTCCTGCATGGTCAGGTTGAAGGCTTCGCCCGTGGGCGAGAAACCCAATGGGGGCAGCAGCACGAGATAGCCGTTGTCCAGGCTGGCGCGAATGGCCTCGACATCGATCTTGCGCACCAGTCCGGTGTGTTGCAGGTCCAGGCCGTCTTGTATGCCCACCGGCCGCGCCACGACGAAATTGCCGCTGACCACGCGGATGCGGCTGTTGGCCATGGGCGTGTTGGGCAAGCCCTGCGAGAAAGCCGCTTCCACGCCGAGGCGGATGGCACCGGCCGCCTCCTTCACGCATTCCAGCGACGCTGCATCGGTAACCCGCACGCCGTCGACGAACGCGGAATCGAGCTTCTTGAGCGCCAGCAGGCGCTGCACCTGCGGCCGCGAGCCGTGCACGATGACCAGGCGTATTCCCAGCGCCTGCAACAGCGAGAGGTCGTGAACCAGTGCCTCGAGTTGGCCTTCCTCGATGAGCTCGCCGCCGAAGCCCACCACGAAAGTATGGCCGCGGTGCGCATGCACGTAGGGCGCGACGTCGCGCAGCCAGGAAACGAATTGGGCGTGATCGGGTAGATCCGGCCGCGCCGCGCCGCCCGTTCCCTGCAAGCTTGCACCCGTGGCATCGTTGGCGGCGGCACGCGCCGGATCTGTCCCGGGACTTGTCGGGACGCTATCGGTGGCTGTCGGTGGCATGGGGTCGTTCATGGGGACTCTTCGACGTGATGTCGCCTGATGCGGCAGGATGCCGACCCACTGCGGCGTTACGCTGCAGTATTGCGCCGCGGCATTACCGTGCCGCAGAACGCTTCCCGGAATGGGTTCAACCGGCAAAAGTATACTTCCCGGCCCGGTGATGCCGCCGGCCTTCCCAGGGCTTTCGTTTGCATAACGCTGCTGAACAACAGGGTGCCGGCGCTGAACCGGCGCCAACGACGCCAGACTCCGCGGCCCAGCCCACCCTGGACAGCTCCGCTCCGCGGCCAGGGGGCGATATCGCCCCCGGTCCCGACCGCTCCGGACTGGCCATTGCATTTGACGCGGATCTCCCCGTCAATGCGCGCCGCGGCGAGATCGCCGCTGCCATCGACAGCCACCAGGTAGTCATCATTTGCGGCGAGACCGGCTCGGGCAAGACCACGCAGTTGCCCAAGATCTGCCTGGCGCTGGGCCGCGGCAAGGCCGGCCTGATCGGGCACACGCAGCCCAGGCGCCTGGCGGCCTCGAGCGTTGCGCGGCGCATCGCGCAGGAGCTCAATTCCCCGCTGGGACAGGTGGTCGGGTTCAAGGTGCGCTTCACGGACCAGACGCGGCCGGGCGCACGCGTCAAGCTCATGACCGACGGCATCCTGCTGGCCGAAACGCATTCGGATCCGGATCTACGCGCCTACGACACGATCATCATCGACGAGGCGCACGAACGCAGCCTCAACATCGATTTCCTGCTCGGCTACCTCCACCAGTTGCTGGCGCGCCGTCCCGACCTCAAGATCATCGTCACCTCGGCAACCATAGATGCCGATCGCTTCGCCCGGCATTTTTCCAGTATTCGCGGCCCGGCGCCCGTATTGCGTGTTTCCGGCCGCTTGTATCCGGTGGAGATCCGCTACCGGCCCTTTGACGACACCGATGCGCCGGCGCCGCGCCCGGGTGCCGTACCGGCGCGCGCCGCCCCGCCACCGGCTGGCAGCGCAGGGCCGGCGGCTCCCAAGGAAGCCAAGTCGCCGGTGCAGGCCGTGCTCGACGCCGTCGACGAGCTGGTTACGGCGGGCCGCGGCGACGTCCTGGTGTTCCTGCCCGGCGAGCGCGAGATCCGCGAAATGGCGGAAGCGCTGCGCAAGCACCACCCGCCGGCCACGGAAATCCTGCCGCTGTTTGCGCGGCTCTCGGCCGAGGACCAGGAGCGTGTCTTCCGGCCCAGCGGCGCACGGCGCATCGTGCTGGCGACCAATATTGCCGAGACCTCGTTGACGGTACCGGGCATACGCTTTGTCGTCGACACCGGCTTGGCACGCGTCAAGCGCTACAGTTACCGCAACAAGGTGGAGCAGCTGCGCATCGAGTCGATATCGCGCGCGGCAGCCGATCAACGCGCCGGGCGCTGCGGGCGCGTGGCCGCCGGCATCTGCATACGGCTGTTCGACGAGGTCGAGGCCGCTTCGCGGCCGGCCTTCACGGACCCCGAAGTCTTGCGTTCCTCCCTGGCCAGCGTCATCCTGCGCATGAGCGCGCATGACCTGGGGGATCCGGCGCAGTTCCCGTTCATCGACGCGCCGCCGCCGCGTGCCATCACCGACGGCTACCAGTTGCTGGCCGAACTCGGCGCGGTCGATGACGACCTGCGCCTGACCCGCATTGGCCGCGACCTGGCCCGCATCCCGGTGGATCCGCGGATCGGCCGCATACTGCTGGCGGCCCGCGATCAGCATTGCCTGCATGAAGCGCTGATCATCGCGTCCGTGTTGTCCGTGCAGGATCCGCGCGAGCGCCCCCAGGGTATGCAGCAGGCGGCCGACGAGGCGCATCGCCGCCATGCGGACGAGAAATCCGACTTCCTCTCGTTCGTGCGGCTCTGGAACGACTTGCAGGACCGCGTGGAGCACAAGAAGTCCAATCGCCGGCTCGAAGACGAGTTCCGCCGCGAATTCATTAACGGCCGGCGTGTGCGCGAGTGGCGTGACGTACATGGCCAGTTGCTGCAGATCGTGGCCGAGCAAGGGTGGCGCGTCAACACCAGCGAGGCCACCTACGAGCAGGTGCACCGCGCCCTGTTGTCCGGCTTGCTGGGAAACATCGGCATGAAGAGCGCCGAGGTCGATCCGGCCGACCGGCGCGAGCCGCCATTCCTGGGCGCGCGCGGCATCAAGTTTCACCTTTGGCCCGGCTCACCCAAGGCGCGCCGGGCAGCCCGCTGGATCGTCGCGGCGGAACTCGTCGAGACCTCACGCCTGTACGCGCGCACCGTGGCCGATATCGACCCGGTGTGGATAGAACGCACGGCGGCTCACCTGATCCGCCGCAGCCACGGCGACCCCCATTGGGAAAAGCGCTCCGCCCAGGTGATCGCGCTCGAGCGTGGCACGCTGTACGGATTGCCGGTCTACCTTCAGCGGCGTGTTCCCTTTGGTCCCATCGACCCGGCACACGCACGCCAGATCTTCCTGCGCGAGGCGCTGGTTGCGGGCAATTGGGAGACCCGCGCCCCGTTCTTTCTTCATAACCGCAAGCTCGTGGCCGAGATCCGCGAGCTCGAGCACCGCACGCGCCGCCCCGACGTGCTGGTGGACGAGGAGCAGATATTCGCGTTCTACGATGGGCTGGTTCCGCCCGACGTATGCGATGGTTCGGGATTTGACCGCTGGCGTGCCGGCGCCGAGCGTGAACAGCCGCGCCTGTTGTACCTCTCGCGCGAGGCCTTGATGCGCCACGAAGCCAGCGGCGCCGCCACCGAACTGTTCCCCAAGCATCTGGAGATCCGTGGCGTGCGCATGAACCTGGCTTATCACTTCGAGCCGGGCAGCGCGCGCGACGGCGTCACGCTGGCCGTGCCACTGTTCGCGCTCAATCAGATCGATGCCTTGCGCTGTGAATGGCTGGTGCCCGGCATGCTCAAGGAGAAAGTGCAGCAGCTGCTCAAGTCGCTGCCGCAAAAGCTGCGGCGGGCCTGCGTGCCGTTGCCCGCCTATGCCGCCGCATTTGTGGACCGTTGTCCGCTGACGGACGACGGACCTGCGCCGGGTTTGATCGACAGCCTCATTGCCGATATCCGCCGTCACGGCGGCGTGGTGTGCGTGCCGACGGATTTCAAGCTCGAAACCGTGCCCGTCCATCTGACGATGAATTTCAAGGTGGTTGATGAAGACGGCCGGCAGCTTGCCATGGGCCGCAACCTGGCTGCGTTGCGTTCGGAGTTCGCGGCGCAGATCCAGCAGAGCTTCCGCGACCTGGCCGCGCGCGAGCAGTCCGCTGCCATTGGCGACGCGGGGGCTGTGGCGCAGATCACCGACTGGGATTTCGGCACGCTTTCCGAAGTCCAGGAGATCCGCCGGGGAGCGCAGGTTCTCATCGGCTATCCGGCACTGGTTGACCAGGAGTCCCATTGCACCCTGGAAGTTTTCGATGATCCGGAAGTGTCGCGCAGAGCCCATAGGGGCGGGCTGCGGCGCCTGTTCCGGCTGCAATTGCGCCAGCAGATTCAATCGCTCGAAAAAGGCCAGCTGGCTCTTGCGGCGCTGCAGATGCGGGCGCGCGCCATCCCGGCCCTGGCCGAACTCGAACCACTGGCCGCGCAGATCACGACGGCGGCGCTCGACCGCGTCTGTCTGGCCGATCCCTGGCCCCAGGACCGCGAACAGTTCCTGGCCCGCCGCGAACTGGCCCGCGGCCGCCTCAGCCTCGTGGCGCAGGAGATCGGCCGGCTGGCCAGCGTGATCGTCGATGAAGCTGCCGCGGTCCAGCGCAAGCTCACCGCGCTGCGCAGTGCCGATGCGGCGCGCGAGGAAATGACGCAGCAGCTGGCCCGTCTGCTGGGCCGCCGTTTTTTGGTCGACACACCTGCCGAATCCCTGCCGCACCTGCCCCGCTACCTCAAGGGCATAGGCTTGCGTCTGGACAAGATCAAGAGCGACCCGGTGCGCGACGCCGCGCGGGCACGCGAAATCGCGCCGCTGCAACAGCGTTGGGCGCGGGAAGTAACGGCCCGCAAGGGTGTGGCCGACGATCGTCTGGAGGAGTTTCGCTGGATGCTCGAGGAACTGCGCATTTCGCTGTTCGCGCAGGAACTGCGCACGCCCCAGCCCGTAAGCGTCAAGCGCCTGGAGAAGTTCCTGGCCACCGTGCAACGGTAAGCCGGATGACAGCAACGCATGCGCCAAACCCGCGGCACGCGCTGGAGCGCGCCGCGGGTTTGTGACCGTGCTCCCGCTTGCGGGAACGCGGTGGCGACGTCAGGCGGTCACGTTGATCAGGCGGTGGTGTTGATCAACCCACCAGTGCGCGCAGTCCCGGTCGAGGCGCTGCCGCCGGTGCTGCCACCCAGGTCGCCCACGAGGTTCTGCAGGAAACCCACCAGCGTAGGTGCGCTGCCTGACGACGATGTGCTACCGGCCGCGCCACCCGCCGCGTTACCTGCAGGATTGAAAGCGGCGATCAGCGCCGAGAAGTCGCTTTGCAGCTTGCTCAGTGCCGTAGCGGGGCTGGCTGCTGCCGCCGTTGCGGCCGTGCTCGTGCTGGCAGCCGTGCTTGTCGCCGTTGCCGGGCTCGATGCCGATGCCGTGCCCGTAGCGGCGCTGGAACCGCTGGAGCCCGTGCTGCTCGCCGCCGATGTGAGCGAGGAGATCAGGTTTTCCAGCTGGCTGACGATGGTGCTGCCGCTGTTATAGGCATGCTGCAGGCGGTCGCGCTGGTACGTGGGCGCTGCTGGCGCGGTATTGCCCACGACCTGGGCCGTTGTGCCTGCCGCCGCCGTTCCGTCCGATGCTACGGGCGCGGTACCGGTCGTCGCCGTACCAGATCCAGC
>CAIQGU010000320.1 GCA_903871435.1 uncultured Burkholderiales bacterium
CGGGCTTTTCTCGACCTGCACCGCATGATCCTGGACGATTCGCTGTTGTGCGATGCGCCGCGCGACCTGGTGCGCACGCGCCTGATCAACGCCGAATGGGCGCTCACCATACAGCTCGAAGAAGTCTGTCAGCAGTTCGAGTCCATCGACGATGAGTATTTCCGCAGCCGCTCGCAGGACGTCCGGCAGGTGGTCGAGCGCGTGCTGCGCCGGCTGGCCGGTGGCCGACCCTCGCCGGTAGCGCCCGCCCGCAAGCTGGGCGAGGGCGAGCGCCTGATACTGGTGGCCCACGACCTGGCGCCGGCCGATGTACTGCACTTTCGCGAGGACGAGGGCGGCAGCCTGGCAGGCTTCATCACCGAACTGGGCGGACCCACCTCGCACACCATGATCCTGGCGCGCAGCCTGGGGCTGCCCGCGGTGGTCGGCGTGGCTGACGCCCGCGAGACCATCGAAGAAGGCGACCTGCTGGTAGTGGATTCGGACAGCGGGCGCGTCGTGGTGCTGCCCGACGAAGCGGCGCTGGTGGACTACCGGCAACGCATCCTTCTGCAGGGACAGGCGCGCACCGAACTGCGCAAGCTGCGCGGCAAGCTGTCGCGCACCAAGGACGGCATTCCCGTGGAGCTGCTGGCCAATATCGAAATGCCGGAGGACGTGCGCGATGCCCTCGATGCCGGCGCCGATGGTGTTGGCCTGTTCCGCACGGAATTCCTCTTCATGAACCGCGACACGCTGCCCAGCGAGGACGAACAGTTCGAGTCCTATTCGCGCGTGGCGCGCGCGATGAAGGGCAAGCCGGTGGTGATACGCACACTCGACATCGGCGCCGACAAGGTCCTCAACGCCACGGCGCGGCAGAGCCTGGGTCTGGCGGTGGACGGCGGCGACGGCCAGGCCGTGGAGCCCAATCCGGCACTGGGGCTGCGCGCCATCCGCTACTGCCTGGCCTATCCGGACCTGTTTCTCACCCAACTGCGCGCAATACTGCGGGCTTCGGCCACCGGCACGGTTCGTATCCTGGTGCCGATGCTCGCGCACATGCACGAGATCGACCAGGCGCTGCAGTTCGTGGCCAAGGCCAAGGAACAGCTCAAGGAGCGCAAGCAGAAATTCGATGCGCGCATTCCCGTGGGTGGCATGATCGAGGTACCCGCGGCGGCCCTCAACCTGGGTCCCTTCGTCGAACGGCTCAAGTTCCTGTCGCTGGGAACCAACGACCTCATCCAGTACGCTCTTGCCATCGACCGCACCGACAGCGCCGTTGCCTACCTCTACGAGCCACTGCACCCAGCGGTCCTGCACCTGATCTCCCACACCATACGCACGGGCACGCGCGCGCGCCTGCCCGTTTCCGTATGCGGCGAAATGGCCGGCGACCTCGCCAGTGTCGAACTGCTGCTGGGCATGGGCCTGCGGCGCTATTCCATGAACCCGGCCCAGCTGCTCATCGTGAAGCAGCGGCTCTTCGAGCTCGACTCGAAGTCGGCGGCCCGCCTCGCGGGCCGCGTGGCGCGGCTGCACGACCCTGCGCTCATCCGCGCGGCGCTGGAACGTGCCACCCGCGGTGCCGAACGCAAGCGTACGGGGCAGGTCCGCGCAACTGCGCGCAAGGCGTGAGGCCGTGACCCGGGCGGCGGCAGCACCGGCAGGTTCGGTCGGGGTCGTGTCACCCACGGACCTGCATTTCGCGGACCCGCTGGCGCTGGCCAGCGGCGCGCAGCTGGCGGGTTACGACCTGCGCTACGAAACCTACGGCACGCTCAACGCCGACCGCAGTAACGCCGTGCTCATCTGCCACGCGCTCAACGCGTCGCACCATGTTGCCGGCACCTATGCCGATCAGCCACGCAGCGCCGGCTGGTGGGACAACATGGTAGGACCGGGCAAACCCATAGACACGCGGCGTTTCTTCGTCATCGGGGTGAACAACCTGGGCTCGTGTTTTGGCTCGACCGGACCCAAGTCGATCGATCCGGCCACGGGGCGCCCGTATGGCGCGTCGTTCCCGGTGATCACGGTGGAAGACTGGGTCACTGCGCAGGCGCGCCTTTGCGACACCCTGGGCATCGTGCGCCTGGCCGCCGTGGTGGGCGGTTCGCTGGGCGGCATGCAGGCGCTCTCGTGGGCCATCCAGTATCCGGAGCGCATCGGCCATTGCGTGGCCATCGCCACCACGCCCCGGCTCAGCGCCCAGAATATCGCCTTCAACGACGTCGCCCGCACCGCCATCCAGAGCGATCCGGACTTTCACGGCGGCGACTACTACGCCCACGGCGTGGTCCCCCGGCGCGGCCTGAGCGTGGCGCGCATGATCGGCCACATCACGTATCTGTCGGGCGACGACATGACCGAGCGCTTCGGGCGCAGCCTGCGCACCGAGGACTATGCCTTCGGTTACGGCGCCGAGTTCGAGGTGGAGTCCTATCTACGCTACCAGGGCGACAAGTTCTCGGAATACTTCGACGCCAACACCTACCTGCTGATCACCCGAGCGCTCGACTACTTCGATCCGGCGCGCGGCTACGACGGCGACCTCGTGCGTGCGTTGCAACCGGCAGCGGCGCGTTTCCTGCTGGTGTCATTTGCCACCGACTGGCGCTTCGCGCCGGCGCGCACGCGCGAGATCGTTGCCGCGCTCATCGCCAACGGCCGCGAAGTGAGCTACGCGGAGATCGACGCGCCGCACGGCCACGATGCCTTCCTGCTCGACGACGCGCGTTACCACAAGCTGGTGGCGGCGTACTTCGACGGCATCTTCCAGGGCCTGCCGGGCCGCGCCACGCCGGCCGGCAGCGGCGGGGGGGCGCGATGAAACTGCGCCAGGACCTCGTTCAGATCGCCAACTGGATCGCCAGCGATGTGCGCATCCTCGACCTGGGTTGCGGCGACGGCACGCTGCTGGCCTACCTGCGCGATTCGCAGCGCTGCACCGGCTACGGCATCGAGATCGACGACGCGTCCGTGCTGGCCTGCGTGCGCGCCGACGTGAACGTGGTGCAGGCGGACCTCGAATCCGGCCTGCGCATGTTCGCCGACGGCATGTTCGACACGGTTGTGCTGTCCCAGACCCTGCAGGCCATGCATAACGTCGAAGCCGTGCTGCATGAGATGGTGCGCGTGGGCCGCCACGGCATCGTCAGCTTCCCCAATTTCGGCCACTGGAGCCATGCGGTGTCATTGCTGGGCGGGCGCATGCCGGTGACGCCCGACATTCCCTACCAGTGGTACGACACGCCCAATATCCACCTGTGCACGCCCAAGGATTTTGAGCTGCTGGCGGCACGCCTGGGCCTGCGCATCACGGACCGCGCGCTGCTGGCCAAGGGCCAACCGGCAACCTGGCTCGAGAATCTGCGGGCCACGGTGGCCGTCTACCGCTTCGAGAAGCGCTGATCCGGAACGAACCGGCCCACGGCCCACATGAGTGTCAGCGGCAGGATGCCCGTGAGCGCGCAGCCGCAGAAGAACGCCGCATACCCGAACGACTCCACGGCAACGCCGGAGAAGCCGGCGACGATCTTGGGCAGCAGCAGCGCCGACGACGACAGGAACGCGTACTGGGTGGCGGAGTAATTGCGGTTGGTGAGCCCCGAAAGATAGGCGATGAACACGGTGCCGGCGATACCTTCGGCGAAGTTGTCGGTGGAGACGGCAACGATCAGCAGGGTGATGTCCGGCCCGCGTGTGGCCAGCAGCGCATAGAGCAGGATGGACGCCGAGGAAACCAGCGCGGCGCCCCACATCACGGGCCGGATGCCGACGCGCAGCGTGAGTACGCCGCCCACAAAGCCCCCCACCAGTGACAGCACCACGCCGTAGATCTTCGACACTGCCGCCACCTGGTCCTTGGTGAAGCCGATGTCGTGATAAAACGGATTGGCCATCACGCCCATGAGCAGGTTGGCGAGCCGGTAGCTGGAAATGAGCCCGAAGACCAGCAAGGCATACCAGCCCCAGCGGTGCAGCAGGTCCTGAAACGGCGCCAGCAGCGCGGCAACGCGTTGCGCAAGCGTCAATTCCCGCGCCGGTGCGGAGGGTGGCAACTCGGCCGCCCTGCCCTCCGGTGCCCAGGCGGCCACCAGCACGCTGGCAATCATCGAGGCGGCCATAACGGCGTAGGCCGTCGTCCACGCCTGCGGGTGGTAATCGACCGCACCCTGCGCCGCGCGCGCCGCCAGCCACAGTGCCCCGGCACCGCCCCAGATCATGCCCAGCCGGTACCCCGAGTGATACATGGCGGCCAGCGCTGCCTGCTGCTCGGTGCGCGCCACTTCAATGCGATACGCATCCAGCGCCACATCCTGCGTGGCGCCCGCAAACGCGGTGAGCAGCGCGCAGGCGATCATCAGCGTGAGCTGCTGGCGCGGGTCCACCAACGCCATGAGCAGCAAGCCGGCGGCGATGCCGCATTGGGCCAGCAGCAGCCAGGCAAGCCGGTGGCCAAAGCGCCGCGTCAGCAGCGGCAATGCAATGCGGTCCACCAGCGGCGCCCACACCCACTTGAACGGGTAGAGCAGCACGACCCAGCTGATGAACCCGATGGCGGCCAGCCCAACGCCCGCCTCGCGCAGGCGAAACGGCAGTGTGCCGTAGATCAGAATGAAGGGCATGCCGGCGCCAAAACCCAGCACCAGCATGCGCAGCGCCGCGGGTTCCAGGTAGACGCGCCACACGGAGGCACGGGCCGGTGGCGCAGGGCCAGTTGCCGTAGCCGATATGGCAAGGTGAGCCGGCGTGTCGCGCGGTGCTTCCGGCGGCGCTGTCACAGCCGCCCGGTGTAATCAACGATCAGGGGGGCATGGTCGCTGAACCGCTGGCCGGTGTAGATCTCGGTTCGCTTGGCCTTGGCCGCAATGCCCGGAGTGGCAATTTGATAGTCGATGCGCCACCCCACGTTGTTGTCGCGGGCGCGGCCCCGGTTGCTCCACCAGGTGTATTGATCGGGGCGTTGGTCGAGCTGCCGGAAGACATCCACCCAGCCATGGTCGCCAAACAGATCATCCAGCCAGGCCCGCTCTTCGGGCAGGAAACCCGAATTCTTGCGGTTGCCGCGCCAGTTCTTCAGGTCGATCTCCTTGTGGGCGATATTGACGTCGCCGCAGAGAATCACTTCCCGGCCAGCAGCGACCAGGCGCTTCATGTGGGGCAGGAACGCCTTGAGAAAGCGAAACTTGGCCTCTTGGCGTTCCGGCGAGCTGGATCCGGACGGGAAATACACGCTGATAACGGTGAGATTGCCGTATTCGGCCTCCAGATAACGGCCTTCGGCGTCAAATTCCCGGTTGCCAAAGCCCGCGCGCACGCTGCGGGGCGGCTTTTTTGCATACACCGCGGTTCCGCTATAGCCTTTGGTCTGTGCGCAATGAAAATGGGCGTGCCAGCCAGTGGGGCGCAACAGGGGTTCGGGCAGGTCCGCCTCGTGGGCCTTCACCTCCTGCAGGCAGACCAGGTCCGGGGCGGCCGCGTCCAGCCAGTCCATGAAACCCTTGCTGGCGGCCGAACGCAGGCCGTTAACGTTACAAGTGACGATGCGAAACATGGCGATTCCAGCAATTCCCCGGCAATGCCAGTGCGGTACGCTTCCGGCTCGGGCGGCACTGTGCCGTATTTTTTAAAATAGCGCGGCCGCAACAAGGTGTCTCGGCAGCGTAAACAAGAGCCTCAATGACTGCATGGCCCGGAATCTGAACCCGCAAGCCGAGAAATTCGTCGAATTCGCCGTTGAATCCGGCGTGCTGACCTTTGGCGATTTCACCACGAAAAGCGGCCGCAAGACCCCCTATTTCTTCAATGCCGGCCATTTCGATCACGGCGCCGCCTTGCGCCGCCTCGCCGGATTCTATGCGCAGGCCATCGCCGCCAGCGTCCAGGCCGGCACGCTTGCCTTTGACATGCTGTTTGGGCCGGCCTACAAGGGCATAGCCCTGGCGGCGGCAACCGCCATGGCGCTCTCGGAATTGGGCCACGATGTGCCGTTTTCCTACAACCGCAAGGAAGCCAAGGACCACGGCGAAGGCGGCACCCTGGTGGGTGCGCCCCTGGCGGGCCGGGTGCTCATCATTGACGATGTCATCACCGACGGCGCTGCCAAGCGCGAATCCGTGGCGCTCATCCGCGCCAGCGGCGCGGAACCGGCCGGCGTGGTGATCATGCTGGACCGGCGCGAACGCACCGGCACCGACAGCGATCTCTCGTCCGAATCCGCCGTGCAGGCTTTCGAGCGCACGACGGGCACGCCCGTCATCGCCATTGCCGATGTCGACGATCTGCTGGGCTTCCTGCAATCGGGCAGTCCGCGTGCAGCCGCGCTGCGTCACCAGATTCCAGCCGTGGAAAGTTACCGTAAACGCTATGGCGCCTGACACCTTGCCCACCTCCCGCTCCCGCCGGAGCCATACGCTGCGTTGCGCGCTGCCCGTGGCGGTGTTCCTGACCCTGGTGCTCGCGCCCAGGGTGCAGGCCCAGCAGTTCCTCTACGTTTGCACCTCGCATGGCCACACCATCAGCGGCGGCCTGCCGCCACCCGAGTGCAAAGGCGAGGATATCCGCGAGCTCAATCCCGACGGCACCTTGCACCATCTCATTCCGGCGCCGCTCACCCAGGAGCAACGCCGCAAGCGCGACCAGGATGAGGAAGAGCGCCGCCGCCAGGAAGAGCAGGACAGGGCGCAGTCGCGCAAGGACCGCGCGCTGCTGGAGACCTATGGCAGCGTGAGCGAGATCGAAGCCGCGCGATCGCGCGCCCTGGCCAACCAGCAGGTGCTGGTCGACCGCGCCGACCAGCGCATCGAGCAGTACCAGAAAGAGCGCAAGCGCCTGGACGACGAGGCCGAGTTTTACGCCAAGCGCGAGATGCCCGCCAAGCTCAAGTCAGCTTTCGACGCGAACCGCGTGCTGATCGACCAGCAGCAGCACGTGAAGGAAAAGGTCCAGCAGGAAATGCGTGACGTCGACGCGCGCTTTGCCAACGAGATCAAGCGCTACAAGGAACTCGAGGACATGGCGGTCCAGGCTGCCGCCGCGCGCGAGCGCGAGAGCGGCGGGGTTCCGGACAATAACTGAGGGGGTTCGGCTGACGAGCGATGTCGTGGCCGCGCTTCCCCTCACCCTAGCCCTCTCCCCG
>CAIQGU010000321.1 GCA_903871435.1 uncultured Burkholderiales bacterium
GCGAATGCATCGACCTTGGCACCATCACCCACGTGCGCTTCAACCTGCACCCCGATGGCGGTGTATCGCGGCTGCGGCTGTGGGGAGAGCCGGCGTGAATGCGCTGCCGGTGCGGGCCCTGACGGCGCAGGCGTTCGCGCCCTTCGGGGAGGTACTGGCCTGCGAGGGGGCTGCGCACTACCCGATCAACGAGGGCACGACGGAGCGCTTCGACGACCTCGCCCGTATCGACGCCGGGCCGCAGGGCCGCGTCATCGTCAGCATCTTCCGCGGCCAGCCACGACGCTTCCCCTTGCCCATCACCATGATGGAGCGGCATCCGCTGGGGAGCCAGGCCTTCATGCCCCTGCAGGGCACGCCGTATCTGGTCGTCGTGGCCGAACCCGGAACCCCCTCTGCCGTGCCGGGGCCGCTGCACGCCTTTCTGGCGCGCGGCGACCAGGGCGTGAACTACGGGCCGGGCGTCTGGCATCACCCCCTCATTGCCATGGACCAGGTCAGCGATTTTCTCGTCATCGACCGCCGCGGCACTGGCCACAACTGCGACGAAGCCCCGTTGCCACAGGCCTACCTGCTGGCGTACCCGGGCGCCCCGGCCTGACGGATAGCCATCGCAGCGCGGCGCTGCGCAAGCCGCGCAAGCGGCGCAAAGTATGATCACATCGAGTCTCGCAGGTGCTTGCGCACGGGCAAGCACCTGCAGCATTCCAAGCAGACCGCCGGGATCGCGACGTCACCGGTGGCAAAACGAGGGGACGAGTGATGCGCGTGATACTGGGTGTGGGCCTGCTGGCTGCGGCCTTGCTGGTCGGTGGATGCAAGCCATCGGCCCCTGAATCCGCGGCACCACCCGCGAGTGCGGCCAACGCAGCCAGCGCGGCACCGGCGGCAGCCGGCGGCGCGCAACCCCGGATCGCGCTGGTGATGAAGTCGCTGGCCAATGACTTCTTCTCCAACATGGCCAAGGGCGCGCAGGCGCATCAGGCGGCGCACACCGGCCAGTACGAACTGGCCGTCTTCGGCATCAAGAACGAGACGGACCTGAGCGAACAGGTGAACCTCGTGGAGCAGGCAGTTTCCCAGGGCGCCGCCGCCATCGTCATCGCTCCGGCCGATTCCAAGGCGCTGGTGCCCGCCTTGCGCCGCGCGCAGCAGCAGGGCATCGTCATCATCAACATCGACAATCGGCTCGATGCCGATGCGGCCAACCAGGCGGGTTTGCACGCGGCCTTCGTCGGTCCCGACAATCGCGATGCGGCGCGTCGCGTCGGCCAGGCGCTGGCGGCCAGGCTCAAGCCCGCCGATGAAGCGGCGATCATCGAAGGCGCGACGAGCGCCTTCAACAGCCAGCAGCGGCGCGCCGGGTTCGAGGATGCGATGCAGGCGGCCGGCATGAAGGTCGTGGCCATCCAAAGCGGCGATTGGGAAATGGAAAAGGCCAATACCGTGGCCGCAAACCTGCTCAGTGCGCACCCGCGGCTGCGGGCCATCCTGTGCGGCAACGACAACATGGCCATCGGCGCAGCGGCGGCTGTCGCGGCTGCCGGACGCACCGGCCAGGTCCTGATCGCGGGCTTCGACGACATCGCTGCCATCAAGCCGCTGCTGGCCGACGGCCGCGTAGTGGCAACGGCAGACCAGCACGGCGACCAGCTGGCGGTTTTCGGTATTGAAGCGGCCCTGGCATCGCTCAAGAGCACGGCTGCCGTGGCCGATCGGGCTACGGCGGTCGACATCGTCACGGCAACGCCGGCCGGCGGGCCGCAGCCCCGGCCGTGATCCGGCGCTGGCTGGCGCTCCCGCAGTCCGATCTGCTGGTGTTGTTGCTGGTTCTTGGAGGACTGGTCGCCCTTTTTGGCGTGGGAGCGCAGGGCTTCCTGGGCAAGGCCAGCCTGGGTTCGCTGGCCAATCGCCTACCGGCGCTGCTGCTGGTTTCCACAGGCATGACCCTGCTGATGGTGACGGGTGGCATCGACCTCTCGGTGGGATCGGTACTGGGGCTTTGCGGCGCGGTCACCGGCGTATTGATGGTCGACGAAGCCTGGGGATGGGTTCCTGCGCTGGCGGCGAGCGTTGCCTTGGGCGGGTTCGTGGGCAGCATCAACGGCTGGATCTCCGTGAAGCTGCGCCTCCCATCTTTCATCGTCACGCTGGGCATGCTGGAGATTGCCCGGGGTCTGGCGTTCCTCGCCACGCACTCGCAGACCAAATACATCGGCGCGGCCATCGAGGGACTGGGCGCTCCCATCGCCGGCTGGGTGGTCTCGCCGGCATTCCTCCTGGCCGTGGTCACCGCCGGCATGGGACAAATGCTGCTGTCGCGCACGGTGTTCGGACGCCACCTCATCGCCGTGGGCGCCAACCCCGAGGCAGCGGCCATTTCCGGCATAGCGATCGACCCACCGCGCATCTGGACGCATGTCCTGCTGGGCGGCCTGACGGGCCTGGCCGCTGTGGTCAACTGTTCACGTCTTGGCTCGGCCGATCCCAATGCCGGCGTGGGTTTCGAGCTTTCGGTGATAGCGGCGGTGGTTGTGGGCGGCACCAGCCTGAGGGGTGGCCGCGGATCCGTGCTCAAGAGTTTGCTGGGCGTGTTGATCGTTGCCACGCTCGAGGCAGGACTCGTGCAACTGGGGGCCTCGGAGCCCCTCAAGCGTGTAGCCACCGGCTGCGTGATCGTGGCGGCCGTCCTGGCCGATACCTGGCGGCGCCGGACGTGATCCTGCGCGCGCTGCACCTCACGCGGCGCTTCGGCAGCGTGGTGGCGCTGCGCGATGTCAGCTTCGATCTGCATGCCGGCGAGGTCCACGCCATTTGTGGCGAGAACGGCGCGGGCAAGTCCACGCTGATAAAGGTGCTGGGCGGCGTGCACCCCCACGGCAGCTACGAGGGGCGGATCGAGGTAGCGGGCAGCGAGGCCCGGTTTCGCTCGCCCCGTGACGCCGTTGCTGCCGGCATAGCCGTCATTCACCAGGAACTGTCATTTGTTGACGAATTGACGGTGGCAGAGAACATCTGCCTGGGCATGGAGCCGACACCGTGGGGATTCTGGCTTGATCGGGCAGAGGCCCTGCGCCGGGCCACCGCCGTGCTGGAGCGCTTCGGCATAGCGCTGGATCCGGCGGCGCCCATGAGCACGCTCGGCGTGGGGCAGAAACAGCTCGTGGAGATCGTCAAGGCGCTGGCGCGCGACTCGCGCATCCTGATACTCGATGAGCCAACCGCCGCGCTGGCCGGCCATGAAGTCGAGCGCCTGCTCTCGATCGTGGCGGACCTGCGCACGCGCGGCATCGCCTGCGTCTACGTGTCGCATCGCCTCGATGAAGTGTTCCGGATCGCCGATCGCATCTCGGTATTGCGCGATGGCACTACCGTTTGCACGCTGCCGGCCACCGCTGCGGACGAAGCCACCGTAATCCGGCACATGGTGGGCCGCGAGATCACCGACGTCTATGCACGGGTCCAGCGCCCTCCCGGGGCGGCGCTGCTGGAAGTGGCGGACCTGGCTGTAGCCGACGGGAACGGCAAGACCCGGCTCAGCGGAATTTCCTTTTCCCTGCACGCGGGGGAGGTGCTGGGCATAGGCGGATTGATGGGCGCCGGGCGCACGGAACTGCTGATGCATCTCTTTGGCGCCTGGGGCCGGCGCAGCTCGGGTCGCGTGACACTGGCAGGTGGGGCAGTGCCGGACAATCCGGCGGCCGTACTGCGGGCCGGCATGGCCCTGGTCAGCGAGGACCGGCGGCGCTTTGGCCTGCATCTGGAAGAGTCCATCGCGTTCAATCTGTCGCTGTCCTCGCTGGACGAAATATCCCGCGCCGGCCTGCTGCAACGGCGGGCGGAGGAAGAGCGCAACACTGCCAGTGCCCGTACGCTCAGGATCAAGGCCGATACGCTGGCCCTGCCGGTGGGCCGTCTTTCGGGCGGCAACCAGCAGAAGGTGGTGCTGGGCAAGGCGCTGCTGACACGGCCGCGCGTGGTACTGCTCGATGAGCCGACACGCGGCATCGACATTGGCGCCCGGCTGGAAATCTATCGCCTGATCGATGGCCTGCGCGCGGATGGCTGCGCGGTGCTCCTCGTGTCGAGCGACCTGCCGGAATTGATCGGGCTGAGCGACCGGATATTGATGCTGCGCGACGGCACGATAGGCGGACGGTTCGATACGGATGCGTCGATACGACCGGAGACGTTGATGCAGGCCGCGATCGGTGCGGCGCCGGGGGCGCGAACGGGTTGAACGTTCACGCCGGAAGAAATATCGCCTCCCCCGCGTGTGGCAATCCAATGAAAACACCCTCACCCCGCCCTCTCCCGCAAGCGGGAGAGGGGGGAAATTCGGCATTAGTCTGGACTTGTTTAGGGCGCAACCTTGCCCACCGGCGGCGCCGTCATCAAGTCGATGAAGCACTTGCGAAAACGCGGCAGGTCGAGCTCGAGCTGGGCGTGCACCAGTTGCAGGCCGTGGGTCGGTTTCAGCGCCTTGCTCCAGGTAAGCGTCTCGCCGTAGGCAGGGCCGTGGCTGACGTCGACATCCATGTAGACGTCGCGCGAGCGGGCGACGATGGCCGGGTCGAGCCAGGCACAGGCGGCAATCTCGTCCCACATGTAATAGCGTTCCTTGGAATTGGCGGCGATGTAGCGCGCGGCCGGCTGGCTCGACCGGGCGATTTCGTCGACCATGTCCTGGGTAAACATCGCCTGGATGGAGATGTCCACCGTGGTGAGATCGATGCGCGCCCAGTGGGCGCGCAGGGTGATGCGCGCGGCTTCCGGGTCGAACCAGAAGTTGAACTCATGGCGCGGACTGTTCTCGAACTCGGGGTCATCGGTGTGCGGGTTGAGGCTGCCGCCCATGATGACGATGCCCTGCGCCAGTTCGGCAAAGTGGGGGTCGAGCGACACCGCCAGCGCGATATCCGTGAGCGGGCCAGCGGCATAGACGGTGACCTCGTGGGGATGCGCGCGCACCTGGCGGATCAGGAAATGCGCGGCATCCTCCGCCAGCGGCCGCAGCGCGGGCTCGCCTTCCCGGAGCGGCGGCGTATCCCAGGGGCCGAGCAGCGTTCTGGGTTTTTCCGGTTCCACGAGGCCCGCATGCTGGGTGGTGATGACGTCGGGCCGCTGGCCCCAGGCGCCCAGCCAGCCGAACTGGCCATTGAGCGGCACGGTCAGCCGGGTCTCTTCCTGGGTGCGCACCAAGGGGAAAACCGAGCCCGGCACGACGGGGACGTCGGGGCGCCCGATGAGCTCGAGCATGCGCAAGGTGTGCCGCACTTCGTCGTCGCGCCAGGCGTTGCCGGTGACGATGGTGATGCCGAGTACGTCCACTGCGGGCGACTGCAGCAGCGTCATCATCGACATGATGTTGGAGCCGCCAGGCCCGGAACCGTCCTGGCTGATCACGATCATGCGTTTGCCCACGGCGTGGTCGGGTACGGGCGCAGATGCCGTCACGGTTGCAGCCGCAGTTGCGGACACCGGTGCGGATGCTGATGCGTACACGGATGCGGGCGCGGTGCAAAACAGTACCGACCAGCACACGGCCCTGAGGATTTGCTTCATCTGGTGATTTCCTTCTGCCACGAAAGGGAGCCTGGGATCGCGCGCCAACCGAGGGTAAACTGGCGCGCGCGGTGATGCAATGCAAAACGTCACGGAGAAGCATTTCATGTTCCAGGTTCCCCGCGTTTCCGCGGATCAACTGCCGAGCCTGCTGCGGCGCATGCCCAAGGCGGAACTCCATCTGCACATCGAAGGCACGCTGGAACCGGAACTGATCTTCGCCCTGGCGCGGCGCAATGGCGTGTCGCTCCCCTATGCCAGCGTCGAGGAACTGCGGCAGGCCTATGCCTTCAGCAACCTGCAGAGCTTCCTGGACATCTATTACGCCGGCGCCAGCGTCCTGCTGCGCGAGCAGGATTTCTACGACATGGCCATGGCCTACTTCGAGCGGGCGGCAGTCGACCACATCGTCCACGCTGAGCTCTTCTTCGATCCGCAGACGCATACCGAACGCGGGGTGCCCATCGCCAGTGTCATCGAGGGCCTGCATCGCGCCTGCGATGACGCTCGGAGCAAGCTGGGCGTAGACGCCACGCTTATCCTGTGTTTCCTGCGGCACCTGAGCGAAGAATCGGCTTTTGCAACCCTGGAGCAGGCGCTCCCTTATCGTCACCGCTTCATCGGCGTGGGGCTTGATTCCAGCGAAGTGGGCAACCCCCCCGAGAAGTTCGCGCGCGTTTTCGCCCGCTGCCGCGAACTGGGTTTGCATCGGGTTGCCCACGCGGGCGAGGAAGGTCCGCCCCGCTATATCTGGGATGCGCTGGATCTCCTGGGTGCCGAGCGCATTGACCACGGTGTGCAGGCTGTGCACGACGCGGCCCTGATGCAGCGCCTGGCGGCCGAACGCATCCCCTTGACGGTATGCCCGCTGTCCAACGTGCGGCTGTGCGTGTTCCCCGATCTGAGCCAGCATAATCTGCCACGCCTGCTCGAAGCCGGGCTGGTGGTCACGGTCAATTCCGACGACCCCGCGTACTTCGGCGGATACCTCAATGAAAACTTCCTGCAACTCTTCGCTGCCACCGGCATGGGCGCGCAGGAGGCCTATACCCTGGCGGCGAACAGCTTTGCGGCGAGCTTCGTGGCTCCGGCCACGCGTCAGGCCTGGGTGCTCGAACTGCAAGGAACGTTCTCCGATCTGGCGGCCGCCTGAAACATGCGGGGCCCGCACGCCGGCAGGGTTCGGGGTCGCCAGGCCTATCTTCCGAGGCGGGGCACGTTCGCCAGCCCCATATTTTGAAAGCAGACACCATGCAGAAATCGACATTCCCGGCAGCCACGCCATCGTTGCGCGCGCTATTTCTCGGGTTCTGGCTACTTCTGGCGATGGCCTCGGCTCCCGGCTGGGCAGCCGAGTGCGCGCGCCGCGACGAAGCCCCGCGCACGGCCGTGATCTCCGCGTTCGCCCCCGAAGCACGCGCCC
>CAIQGU010000322.1 GCA_903871435.1 uncultured Burkholderiales bacterium
CATCACCTCAAGATGAGCCCCAGCATCTTCGATTTCGAATTGGGCGTGAGAGTTGCGCTGCCGGTAAAAGTTGCTGGACGCGTGACGCCTGGCGAGCTTCCGGCGGCAAGGGTTGCCCACACTATTTACAGCGGCCCCTACGAAGGCCTCCCAAGTGCCTGGGGCGAATTCAGCAATTGGATACGAACGAACAACCACAAAGCGGCGGGTAATTTGTGGGAGGTATATGCCATCGGGCCCAATGCCACGCCCGACCCGGCCGGCTGGCGCACGGAGTTGTTTCAACCGCTGCTTGCCTGACCTACGTGGGGCTCAACCAGGTACCGGTGGCAGGGCACAGCGCAACCGCAAGACCGTTGCGCAGAACCCGCTCCTCCTCATCCTGTGCCGACATACCGGGATCGGCATGCAGGGTGATGCCGAGGGCTTTTCTTATCCCGTCGTGCTCTACGGGAAGTTCCCACGTGAGAAAAACCTGCGGCCGCATTGCCGACGCGAAGTCGGCCGCATCAAAACCCGGGGATCCGCTCCGGATGATGGCGTGAGGTTGGCAAGGATCAAATATCACCGCCGTCCCCCTCTTGAGCGCAATACGATGACCCGAGGCGGGAAAATGGAAATCCGTGCCGCTGTCGTCGCTCAGGAATACATTGCAGAACACCGATCCGCCATACTGGCCGCCGTCATGGTGATAGCGCGTCCCTCGGCTGGCCATGAGGGCCATGTCGGAACTGTTCAGAAGCTGCGGTAAATCCCGTTCCGCGATCCACCGCTCGACGGCATCGATGCAGTGGCCAAACTCCGGCCAGCGAAAGCGGGTACGTGCCAAGGATAGGGTTTCGATATCCCCCGGTTCCAGGCACATTTGCAGCGAAATTTCCCTTTGCCAGTCCGCCTCCAATGCGGCGGGCGGCGCCGGTAGGTCCAGCACGGTGGATTGCACCACGGCGCTGACATTGCGGCGGCACATCGCAGCGCCGCTGCGGAAGATGGCGGTCAATGCATCCATTGGCATTACAGGCCAGGACCCATCAGGCGCACGTATCGACATTCAGCACCCGCGGAACCCCGGCTTCCCTATTTCTTTTCTGTCTTTGGCAATGGAAATGACGCTTGTCCAAAGACGTACTTCCATCCGGCGGGCGTACGCACATAGGTATCACTGAACCATTCGGTGTAATCGACGGCCTCACCGTCTTCCAGGCCCTTTGCCCATAGCCGGGCGGTGACGACCGCGGTATTCCCCCAAACCCGAACCGTCTGTTGGGAATCCTCCTGATGTTCATAACGTGTCTTTCCGTTGCGGGCCGATTCGAGGAGATCTGCTTTCGTCCAAACCTTGCCGGTGCCTTCCACGACGACAAAGTCATCGGCGAGAATTTCCGCCATGGTCGTCACATCATTTACCTTGACGGCCCGCTGATACCGGATATCGAGGGCGGCGACTGCGCGCCGGTCGGCCTCGACACCTCCGACCGGATTTAGCGACCTTGCCTTAGCCGGTAACGAAGCTGCCTCCGAAACCGGATCTGCGCCTTTTGCCGCAACCTGCCGTAGGCAGGCTGCGACGATCAGCGCGATGAAAATGAAACCGCCAGGTACTGTCAGGCTATTTCTCATGGCTCCTCCGAAATATTGCCAACGTTGCAGGTGCAAACAGCGACGGCACTGCCGCCGGCTTCTGCCAGGTCATGGGGCCAGTTGCCGGAAGACCAGTTCGGCCGTCATCAAATCCAGGTGCCCGCCACCGGCATTCTTGAAGAAGGTGATGTCGGATTCCGATCTGCGCCCGTCGACCCGAGCCCCCACGAGATCGTAGAGGTCGCCCAGAACATCCGCCGGCCCGATGGCGCCACTGGCAATGGGCTGGAGGATGTCGCCCACACCGTGAAATGCCGATTCCCGGCGATCCACAAAGATCCGGGCACGGCGGGCACAAGCATCGTCCGCTTCGCGCGTCGCCGGGGTGTATCCACCTACAAGATCAAGATGAACGCCTGGCTGAAGGTCCACCCCCAGCACCAGTGGCTGGTGCGACCGTGTGCAGGTGCTGATGACATCGGCCACGCGAACCGCGCCCGCGAGGTCCACTACGGACTCGGCACCAATGCCTTCATCGCGCAGTTGGTCAACGACCTGCCTCGCACGCTCCGGAGTTCGATTCCAGACCAGCACCCGCTGCAGCGTTGGCCGGACCGTGCGATGCGCGTGGACAAGGCGGCTGGACATCTCGCCGGCACCCACCACCAGCAAGGTTGCCGGCTGCGGGTTCGCAAGTATTTTGGCGCCGAGCGCGGAATCTGCCGCGGTGCGCCAATAGGTGATTTCCGTGCCATCCATGACGGCGAGGGGGCGGCCGTTGCTGCCATCGAACAGCACGCATACGGCCTGCACGGCGGGCCCGCTGCCCTTGGCTGGATTGTCCGGAAAACTGGTGATCAACTTGCTGGCCATGAAGCGCGCGCCGTCGACGGCATGCCGCACGAAGTACTGGGCCATCTCGTCGCCGAGCAGGCCGTCCTGAACTTCCATCTTTGCGCGCCGGTGCGCACGCTCCAGCTCCGCGATCAGCAGCGGAAAATTCAGGAGGCGTCGGATTTCTGCGGCATCTACGTATCTCATGCTGCCCGCCCAGGGAAAATCGGACTGATGGAAGTAGTTGTGCCGTCAAGGGCACGCAACCCGGCATGTTCAGCTTACCCGATGCGCGGCGCAGGAAGTAACGGCGAGCGTAACGCCAGCATTGACTGCTGCGCGCTGCCGCGAAGTATTGAAGGATTATCAGAACACGGTCAAACTGGCCCCTTGGGTCGATGATTCATGCCTGAAGGAGCTCTGAACATGAAACGAGTCACCGGCATTGGCGGCGTTTTCTTCCGGGCGCAGGACGCCGTCGCCCTGCGGGCCTGGTACCAGCAGCATCTCGGTATCGATGTGCAGTCATGGGGCGGCACTGCATTCCCGTGGACGGATGCCGACGGCCAAGCGGTTCCCGGTTCCAGCGTGTGGTCCATTGCCTCGGCGCAAAGCGATCAGTTTCAACCCGGTACGGCGGCCTTCATGATCAATTACCGCGTGGCTGATCTGCACGCGCTGGTCAAGGCCCTGCGCGAAGATGGTTGCAACGTCCTCGATAAGATCGACGATTCCGAGTACGGCAAATTTGCCTGGGTGATAGATCCCGAGGGCAACAAGGTCGAACTGTGGGAGCCCCCGCAAGGGCTGTGATTCTGCCTGCAGGCAATCCGTGCGCGGGAGCGCACGCAGCATGAGCGCTAGGCCGGCGACCCCGGGGTGTCCACGTAGGTGCCTGAACCGTACTGTGCCGCCTGAAATTGCGGCAGCAGTTCCGCCTTTGCAGAGAACGCCGCAATGGATGGAAATTCGCCCGCCGGTACCGCTTCGGGAACCATCTCGCGGGTGAAACGCCACGCCACGGCGGTGCTGATGCCGGCTTGATCGATGGCCTCGGCAGCCGCCGATAGCGGCGAGCGCGCCAGTTCCCCCTCCAGCTCCCGGTAGGCCGCTAACACCTGCGTCTGAATACGACCGACCCAGGGCGCGTGGCGCTTGTCTTCAGGGCGCAGCCGGGTTTCATAGACGATCTGCACGCTCTTCTCGCAGGCGGCCAGGGCCAGCCCTACGACCCGCAGCGCCTGCTGGCGCTCGGGCAAAGCTGCAGGCCAGAGGGGCCGCGCTGCGGGCGCCAGGCGCTCGGCGTAATCGAGTATCAGCGTCGAATCCATGAGCACCGTGCCGTCGTCGCACACCAGCGTGGGAACCTTGACCACCGGATTGACGCCCGTGAACTCATCGAAGTTCCGGAATACCGACAGCGGCCGGTGCGTGAACCGCAGCCCCAGCAGTTGCAGCGAAATGGCCACCCGGCGCACATAGGGCGAATCGAGCATGCCGATCAGTTCCATGTTGAACGTCCTTTATGCAAGGTCAGGGACGGCCGCGGGGGGTTACTTTACGGCGCGCCGCGGGGGCCGATGATGGAACTGCAGCGCGCGCGCCCGCTATTGGCGCCCTGCCGCGGGTGGAACTGGCGGTACCCGCACGCGGCGGCAGGCCGGTGTGCTGGGTGAGCACGCGTCCGCGGGTAACGGGTGACACGCGCTCGCCTTCCTGCGTGGAGTTCTTGCGCCGCGCACTCTGGTAACCATCGCCCGCGAGCGGCTGGTAGCGCGGGATCAGATGCTGCTTGCCGTTGCCGATGAGATCGGCGCGACCCATGGCCTGGAGCGCCTCGCGCAACATGGGCCAGTTCTTGGGGTCGTGGTAACGCAGAAAAGCCTTGTGCAGCCGGCGGCGGCGCTCGCCGCGCACGATATCCACGCTGGCGCTGTCGCGCGTGACCTTGTGCAGGGGGTCCTTGCCGGAGTGGTACATGGCCGTGGCCGTGGCCATGGGTCCGGGGTAGAAGGTCTGCACCTGGTCCGCGCGAAAGCCGTTGCGCTTGAGCCAGATTGCCAGGTGCATCATGTCCTCGTCGGAAGTGCCAGGATGCGCGGCTATGAAATACGGAATGAGGTACTGCTTCTTGCCGGCTTCGGCGCTGAACTTGTCGAACAGCTGCTTGAAGCGGTCGTACGAGCCGATGCCCGGCTTCATCATGCGGCTGAGCGGCCCCTGCTCGGTGTGCTCAGGCGCAATCTTGAGGTAGCCACCCACGTGGTGCGTAACCAGTTCGCGGATGTACTCGGGCGACTCGATCGCCAGGTCATAGCGCAGACCCGAACCGATCAGGATTTTCTTGATGCCTTTGAGCGCGCGGGCGCGCCGGTAGATCTTGATGAGCGGACCGTGATCCGTGTTCAGGTTCGGGCAGATCCTGGGATATACGCACGACGGCTTGCGGCACGCAGCTTCGATCTCCGGCGACTTGCAGCCGATGCGGTACATATTGGCCGTGGGGCCACCCAGGTCGGAAATCACGCCGGTGAAACCTTTCACCCGGTCGCGTATCTCCTCGACTTCCCGGATGATCGAGTCTTCGCTGCGGCTTTGAATGATGCGGCCCTCGTGTTCCGTTATGGAGCAGAAGGTGCACCCGCCAAAGCAGCCGCGCATGATGTTCACGCTGAAGCGGATCATCTCCCAAGCGGGAATCTTGTTGGGGCCATCCGGGTCGCCATAGCTGGGGTGTGGCGCGCGGGCATAGGGCAGGTCGAACACCGAATCCATTTCCGGTGTTGCCAGGGGTATGGGCGGCGGGGTGATCCAGACATCGCGCGCCGTGGCACCTTCGCCATGGGCCTGCACAAGGGCGCGGGCGTTGCCCGGATTGGTTTCCAGGTGCAGGATGCGGCTGGCGTGCGCATAAAGAACCGGGTCGGCACGTACCTGCTCATACGAGGGCAAGCGGATCACCGTGCGGTCGCGCGGTGGTGGCCGGCGGTCGGCGCGCGTTGAGGCGGGCAACGCGACCGGCGCCCAGACCGCTGGGGATCTCGCCGCTGACGTCTTCGCTTCTGTCGTTACTGCAGTCGTCGCCGCCGACGTCGCCGTCATCGTTTCGGTTATCACCGGATTTGCCACCCGATCCGCCGACGGGTTGGCAACTTCACCCATCACGTTTTCCTCGCGATCACAGCGAGCCGAATTTTCCGCGGCGCGCTCCGACGTCGTCAGGTAGGGATTCTGATAGGGATTGGCCTGCGCGCGCGCCGCGTCCAGGTCATCGACCGAGGTCGAGTCGATCTCGTACCAGCCCTCGGGCGACTGGCGCCGCACGAACGCGGTGCCGCGCACATCGGTTATCTGGCCTATGGGTTCGCGCGCTGCCAGCCGGTGGGCAATTTCCACGATGGCGCGCTCGGCGTTGCCATAGACCAGCAGGTCGCATTTGGCATCTACCAGGATGGAGCGGCGCACCTTGTCCTGCCAGTAGTCGTAATGGGCGATGCGGCGCAAGGAAGCTTCAATGCCGCCCATGATCAGGGGCACGTCTCCATAGGCCTCCCGGCAGCGCTGCGCGTAGACCAGCGAGCAGCGATCGGGGCGCTTGCCGCCCACGCCGCCCGGCGTGTAGGCATCGTCGCTGCGGATCTTGCGATCGGCCGTGTAGCGGTTGATCATCGAATCCATGTTGCCGGCGGTGATGCCGAAGAACAGGTTCGGTCTCCCGAGCGCGCGAAAGGGCTCGGCGCTGTTCCAATCGGGCTGCGCGATGATGCCCACGCGAAAACCCTGCGCCTCGAGCGCGCGACCAATCAACGCCATGCCAAAGCTGGGGTGGTCGACATAAGCGTCGCCGGTGACGACGATGATGTCGCAACTGTCCCAGCCAAGCGCGTCCATTTCTGCGCGGCTCATCGGCAGGAAAGGCGCCGGGCCAAAGCGCTTGGCCCAGAACGGCCGGTAGCCTGTCAGCGGTTTGACGGGGCGCAGGGCATCCACAGCCGGACGCGCGTCGCGTAGCGTGGCGATCGCGGCACCGGCAGTGGCCGGGCGGGCTGCAGCGCAGGCTGCAACGGATGGGGAAACTTTATCCACCATTAGAGTATGGGTATGGGCGCGCAAAGGGTAACCGCATATGATATCGCGGTCGCCACATTCGCGTTGTCGCGGCCCCGGCTGCAGGCTCGCCCAGGAGTCGAAAAATTGCGTATCGCCCTGCTCTTCACGCTGTTCTGGCTCGCCGCAACCCCATGTTTTGCGGAAGCGGCGACGGCCGGCACGGCCGGCATCGAGGTCC
>CAIQGU010000323.1 GCA_903871435.1 uncultured Burkholderiales bacterium
CTTCCACCCCAGCGTCCGCCAATTCCACCCCAGCCTCCGGCACGTCCACGCCAGCGTCCGCCACGTCCACTCCAGCCTCCGGCACGTCCACCCCAGCCCGGGCGGCCACCGCGCGCTCCACCACGGCCACGGCGACGACAGCGCCCGGCGCCCACACCGCACTGGGATTCTCCCAGTTGCGGGCGACCGCCACAGACGGTCCGGTGACGCTGTTCTATCCGACCGAAGCCTCCGAGGCGCCCCTCGAAATCGGGCGCGGACTCGATCTGTCGGTGGCGAACGAGGCCGCGCCAGCGTCCGGCAACGGGCGGCTGGTGGTGATCTCGCACGGTTCGGGCGGCTCGCCCTGGGTGTATTCAGACCTGGCGCGGAGTCTCGTCAATGCCGGCTTTGTGGTCGCGGTGCCCGAGCATCGGGGCGACAACTATCGTGATCCCGGCCATCCAGGGCCGGATAGCTGGGCCATCCGTCCAGGGGAAATCTCGCGCGCCATTGACGCGATCAGCCAAGACCCGCGCTTCCGCGCACAGCTGAAGCTGGACCGCGTCGGCGTCTACGGCATGTCGGCCGGCGGTCACACGGCGCTCAGTCTGGCGGGGGGCCGCTGGTCGCGCGCCGGATTCATGCGGCATTGCGACGCGCACCTCGCCGAGGACTTTCAGGCCTGCGTCGGCCTCGCCACCCGCCTGACTGGCGGCAGCCTCGATGCGGTGCGGCTGGCAGTGGCCCGCACCGTGATCGACCAGCGATTCAATGACGATGCTCCATACGCCGACACCGACCCACGCGTGGCCGCGATCGTGGCCGCCGTTCCGTTTGCAGCCGACTTCGACATGGCGAGCCTTGCTCACCCTCGCGTACCACTCGCGCTGGTGACGGCCCGCCAGGACCGTTGGCTGGCGCCGCGCTTCCATGCCGAGCGCGTGCTGGCGGCCTGCGCCGAATGCGAGCACCTGATCGACACCAATGGTGGGCACGGGTCGGCGCTTTCCCCGCTGCCGCTGGGCTTCAGCGAGCTGGAGGGCGACCTCCTCAACGATCCGCCAGGCTTCGACCGCGCCAAGGCGACCACGGAATTGGACCAGAAGGTGACGGCGTTTTTCGCCCAGCATCTCCTGCCATCCGGCACGTATCCTCTTGCGCTGCCGCTGCCGCTGCCGCTGCCGCTGCCGCTGCCGCTGCCGCTGCCGCTGCCGCAGGCCGCCACGCGCTAAGCGGACCAGGTTGAAGGGGCCCGATCAAATCCAGTGGCATTCTTGCTGCAGTGCGACTAAGCTATTTTCATCGGGTCCATATTGATGGAGTTCGTGTGTTTCTTTCCCCTCGTGGGAAATCCTCCGCGCAAGCGGCGTCGGTCGGGCGCAACGCCCGCCGGCCTCTGAAGGCCTCGCTCCCGTCCCGTCCGGATCCTTGCGGAGCCTTCCACAACGCACCGGTCTTGAGCGTCCACACCGCTCCAGGCATCACCGACGCGACGCCCCCCGTGTGTCCCATTCCCCGATCCACCGCCACCGCGGTGCCTCCGGGATTCGCGCGCCCATCAGGCAGCGCGGACGTATGCCGCCACGCACGACGGCCTTCCTGAAGGAGCTTCATCATGTTTGACTTACTGACGTCCCTATGGGACCTCAACGGGCTGCGCTACACCCTCCTTGCCGTGATCACGGCACTTGCGCTCTGGCGTCTGTGGCAGCCCCTGCTCTGGCTGTTTGGCGTGATCATCGTGCCCGACGACAGCCTGGGCATGCTCACCAAGAAATTCGTCTTGTTTGGTGGGCACCGCGCGCTGCCGGATGGGCGCATCATTGCGCTGGACGGCGAAGCCGGTTACCAGGCTGACACCCTGGCCCCGGGCCTGCATTGGGCCCTTTGGCCTTGGCAGTTCAACGTTGAAGTCCGCCAATTCCTGGAAATCCCGCCTGGCAAGATCGGCGTGGTCGAAGCGCGTGACGGTCAGCCGCTGTCTGCAGGACGGATTCTCGCGCGCTCTGTGAACTGCGACCTGTTCCAGGACGCGCGCGCCTTCCTGCGTAACGGCGGCCAGCGTGGTCCCCAAGCGACCGTCATCCCGCCCGGCACGTATCGCGTCAATTTTCTGCTGTTCGAGGTGCGCATCGAGGTCGCCTGCACCATCGAGCCCGGCACGGTTGGCGTGGTTGAGGCGCGCGATGGCGCACCGATACCCGGAGGTCGTGTGATCGGTCGCAGCGTGGTCTGCGACAGCTTCCAGGACGCCGACCGTTTCGTCGGCGGCGGTGGCGAGCGCGGCCCGCAGATGGACGTGATACCTCCTGGCACTTACCGGATCAATCCGGCCGCCTTCAGCGTGATGCAGGTGCCCGCCGTGGATATCCCCGACAACAAGATCGGTGTGGTTACCACGCGCGAGGGTCGCGCCCTGCCTACGGGCGAGATCGCCGGCCCGGAAGTGCCCGGACACGATTCCTTCCAGAATCCGCAGGCCTTCCTTGATGGTGGCGGAAACAAGGGTCTGCAGGAACAGGTGCTGCTCGCGGGTCGCTACTTCATCAATCCGCGCTTCGCTTCGGTGGAGATCGTCGAAATGGCTGAGGTCCCGATCGCACACGTGGGCGTCGTGATCGCGTTCGTCGGCAGGCCCGGGCGTGATGTCAGCGGTGACGACTTCAAGCACGGCAATCTCGTGCAGAACGGGGAGAAAGGCGTCTGGATCACGCCGATCGATCCGGGTCGCTATCCGATCAACCCGCACACCCACAACATCATTCCGGTACCGACCGCCAATGTGGTGCTCAACTGGGCGACGGGCAAGTCGGAAGCCCACCGGCTCGACGCCGCACTGTCGACCATCACCGTGCGTTCAGCGGACGGCTTCAAGTTCAACCTGGATGTGTCGCAGATCATCCATATCCCGCGCAGTGATGCACCGCGGGTGATTGCGCGCTTTGGTGCGATGCAGGCGCTGGTGACGCAAGTCCTCGAGCCGACCATCGGCAACTACTTCCGGAACGCAGCGCAGGACTCCGACATCATCGACTTTTTGAAAGAACGCTCGAAGCGCCAGGATGAAGCGCGGACCGCGATCAGCAGGGCGCTGGAGGAATACAACGTGGCGGGGGTGGATACCCTGATCGGCGATATCGTGCCGCCTGAAGAACTCATGCGCACGCTGACCGACCGCAAGATTGCCGAGCAGGAGCGCGTCACGTTCCAGACCCAGTGCGAAGCCCAGGCGGTTCGCCAGCAATTGGAGCAGGCGACCGCGCTGGCGACTACCCAGGCAAAGGTGGTCGATGCCGAGCGTCAGGTCGCGATTGCGCGCTTCGGTGCGGAAGCCCGAGTGGCCGCAGCCGAGGGTGATGCGCGCAGCAAGACCATCAATGCAGAAGCCGATGCCACCGTCGTGCGCACGGTCGGCGACGCCGATGCCGCGCGGACCCTGGCCGTCGGTTCCGCGGAAGCCGAAGTTGTCCGTCGCAAGATCGACTCCATGGAGTCCGGCAACTACGCCGTCGTGCAGGTGGCCGAGGCCCTCTCGAAGGCCGGACAGAAGCTGGTCCCGGATATTATTGCGGGAGGTGGCGCCGGCCAGGCAGGCTCGCTCGTGGATGTGCTACTGGCCAACCTGATCCGGGATACGCGGCCGGCGAAGGCCATTGATCTGGCGTGAACCTGGAGGCAGGAAAGGTTCCTGCCTCCAGGCGGATTGCAGGCCCCGGCGCGGGTGGGCGGACGGGTCAGTTGAGGGCAGCGATATACCGGGCCAGGTCCTGCATTTCCTTCTCCGACAGCCGGGATGCAACGATGCGCATCACATTGCCGCCTTCCGTGCCGCGCTCGGCGGATTTGAAGGCCTCAAGTTCGGACCATACATAGAGAGCCGGCTGGCCAGCGACCCGCGGCACCCCGGCCGCGGCCAGACCTGCGCCGCGTGGACCATGGCAGCTTTGGCAGGCCGGGACACCGGCAGCAGGGTTGCCCTGACTGAAAAGGCGCTCGCCTGCCGGCGTGGGCGCCGGAGCGGCCGACGTGCGTTCCACGGGCGCCGGGATCGCGCTCAGATAGGCTGCCACGTCGCGGATGTCAGCGGGCGCGAGCCGGGCGCTGACGTCGGTCATGGTGAGGTCCTCGCGGCTGCGCGTCTTGAAATTCATGAGCTGCTCAGTGATGTATTCCGGCCGCTGGCCCGACAGTTTGGGATACGCCTTGCCGGACGCTTTGCCGTCGGCGCCGTGGCAGTTTGCGCAGCTTGCCGCGACGATGGCGCGGCCGCGCGCGGCGTCGCCGGACATCGGGTCGGCGGCATTGGCTGACATGGAGAAGCCGATGTTGGCGCACAGGCAGGCGATGAGGCAGAAGTGTCGGGTAGCGAACATGGAATTATCCTTAAGGTAGGCGCGAAGGCACAGCGCGTTGAGCCGTCAAAAGTCCGAATCTGGAGAAACGGCAACCCGCGGCCCTTCTTGAGCTCGCTGCCCGAGCGTTCTCAATCTTTAACATTCGCCAGCTCGCGACCGAGCCAAGCCCGCCAGGGAGCCAAGCCCGCGACCGAGCCAAACCCGCCCGCCACCTCGCCAGGTCCGCCCGCTGCGCCTCGGTCCAGCGTGGCGCCCGTGTTGAAGCGCATCATGCGAAGTACCGGTGCAGGCATGAACCTGATCACACCGGCCCTTTGTGGCTCTGTCGCGGAAGGGCGGCGCTGCACCAGGGCCGGCGAGAGGCATTCGGAAAAAAAAGCCCGGCGCGCGGCCGGGCTCGGGACGGCTGGGGGCGTCCTCAGTTGATCTTGGCCGCGTCCTTGTTGCGGTCAGCCACATCACGCCTGCGTTCCTTGTGATCTTTGCTCAAGTCAGCCTTGTCATGGGCGAGGTCACGCTTTTCGTGCTTGATTTCGCGGTTCTCCCGCTCGCGCGCCAATTCCGCCTTGCGCGCATCCTTGAAATCCTTCTTCTTCAAATCCGCATCTTCTGCACGCTGGTCGGCGTTGCGCTCGCGGCGCTCCTCGCCGAGCTTGCGGTCGTCGCGGTGGAGGTCGGCCGCGTCCTTGCGGATATCGCGGTTGTCGTGGCGTATATCGGCGTTGTCCTGCCGGATGTCCTGCACCGCCGTAGCGGTCTGGGCGAAGGTGGGCGCGGCGAGCACACCCAGCAGGGCGGCGATCATAAAAGGTGTTTTCATTCTTGATTCTCCATTTGGGATCTTCAGGGAACTTCGGGTTGCGGCGCGCCTGCCATTCACAACGAAGCGATCCCGCATGGCGTTGACCTTGTGATGCGTTCCCGCACCGGCGCTGACGCCACCTGTCAGCGCCGCGCCTGGTGTGTCAA
>CAIQGU010000324.1 GCA_903871435.1 uncultured Burkholderiales bacterium
AAGCGCGCTGGCGCGCGCCGCCCCGGTACCTGCGCTGCTCGTCGCGCCCCCATGGGGCCGGTGCGCATGCCGGGCAGCCGGGGCTCGCCGCAGGCACTCAACCGCAACCACCTACCCGCAAGCACCGACCACTAATTACCGCCGCGGCCCACCCCCAGGTACTCCCCCCATGCTCCCCAGCGCCCGCATCATCTTCCCCATCCCACCCTTACGCATCTGCTTCATCAGCGTGCTCATCTGGTCGAACTGGGCCAGCATGCGGTTCACATCCTGGACCGGCACACCCGCGCCGCTAGCGATGCGCCGCTTGCGCGACGCCTTGAGCAGTTCAGGCTTGTTGCGTTCGCCCGGCGTCATGGAGTTGAGTATTCCTTCCATGCGGCGCACCTGGCGATCGGCGTCGCGCGGATCGACCTTGCCCGCTGCCTGGGAGAACTGGGCCGGAAGCTTGTCCATCATGCCGCCCAGTCCGCCCATGCGCCGCATCTGGCTGATCTGGTCGCGGAAATCATTCAGATCGAAGCGCGCGCCCGATTGCATGCGCTTGGCGAGCTTCTCGGCTGCCCCCACATCGACCGAATTCTTGACCTCTTCGACCAGGGCCACGATGTCGCCCATGCCCAGCACGCGCCCCGCCATCCGCTCGGCGTCGAAGGGTTCAAGACCGGTCAGCTTCTCACCGGTTCCCGCGAATTTGATCGGCTTGCCCGTGACCTGGGTCACGGAAAGCGCAACGCCGCCGCGCGCGTCGCCATCGAGCTTGGTGATGATGATGCCCGTCAGCGGAAGCCGCGCACCAAAGGCCTGGGCCGTGTTGAGCGCATCCTGCCCCAGCATTGCATCGACCACGAACAGGGTTTCGATCGGCTTGAGCGCCGCGTGCAGCTGGCCGATCTCCTCCATCATGGCTTCGTCGACGGTGGTGCGGCCGGCGGTATCAACCAGCACCACGTCCAGCAGGTGCCGGCGCGCATGCGCCACCGCTGCCTGCACGATGTCCACCGGACGCGCATCCGGCGGCGTTGGAAAGAATTCGATTTCCGCCTGCTGGCACACCGATTCCAGCTGCGCGATGGCTGCGGGCCGGTAGACGTCGGCAGAAACTGCCAGCACCTTCTTGCGCCGGTCGATGCGCAGCCAGCGCCCCAGCTTGCCCGTGGTGGTGGTCTTGCCCGCGCCCTGCAGGCCGGCCATCAGGATGACCGCGGGTGGCTGGACCGCCAGGTTGAGTTCGCGCTCCCGGGCCGGCAGTCCGGCGCCCATGAGGCGGCCCAGCTCGCGGTGCACAACGCCCACCAGCGCCTGGCCGGGGGTGAGGCTGCCCACGACTTCCTGTCCCAGGGACTCCTCCCGAACGCGGTTGACGAAGTCGCGCACCACGGGAAGGGCAACGTCCGCCTCCAGCAGTGCCAGCCGCACTTCGCGCAGCATTTCCTGGGTATTGGCCTCCGTGAGTCGGGCCTGTCCGCGGACCTGTTTGACGATCCGGGCAAAACGGTCAGTAAGCTGATCAAGCATTTCGGGGTTCCTGGGATGCGCGTGGTATATAGACGCGCTATGCAAACCTACGCATTTTACGTTGCAGCCCATTTTGCCGTAGCGGGGGCCTACCTGGCCTTCGCCGCCCGCTGCTGGTCTGATCTGCGCCACGGCGTGGATGTTCGTCCCCAGGGGTTGGCCAGGTTCCTGCTGCCCATGGCTGTCCTCGGCCACGGTATTTTGCTCGCGCAGGACCTTTTTGGCGCCGGCGGCCTGCGGTTCGGCTTCGCCCAGGCGTCCTCGGCCAGTTTTCTTTCCGCCTGCGCGCTCCTCTGGATCGAGAGCTTTTTCATTTCCGTCGGTGGCTTGTACGTACTGATGCCGCCGCTGGCAGCATTTGCCATGCTCATGCCCCTGGTCTTCCATGGCATTGCCGTCGCGGGCGAGGGCAGTTCCGTGGCACTGCGCGTGCACCTGGCCGTTTCCGTGCTGTCCTACAGTTTCTTCACGATCGCCGCCCTGCTGAGCGTGTTGATGACCTACATCGACCGCTACCTGCGCCAGCCGGCGCGGGATACCTCGCGTTCCGTCGGCACGCTTCTGTCCCAGATGCCCTCCCTGCTGGCGCTTGAATCGCTGTTGTTCCACCAGCTCGCGGGCGGCTTCATCCTGCTCACAGCGTCTTTGGGCAGCGGCATGCTGTTCTCCGAGGAACTCTTCGGCCGGCCGCTGCGGTTCGATCACAAGACCTTCTTCGCCCTTGTCTCCTGGAGCGTTTTTGCCGGGCTGCTGACCGGCCGTTATGCTTTCGGCTGGCGCGGCAAGGTGGCGCAACGCTGGCTGTTCGTCGGGTTCCTCATGCTGCTGCTGGCCTATATCGGCTCGCGCTTCGTGTTTGAAGTGGTGCTGCGCCGGGGCTGGATTTGATCCGCGTGATTCTCTGGGCGGTGATCGCCTGGGTCGTGATCGCCGGCATACGCAGGCTTAGCTCAGGAGCCCAACCCGGCGCAACGCGCAGGGCTGCGCCGGAGGACATGGTTCAATGTGCCATCTGCCGCCTCAACGTCCCCAAGTCAGAGGCCATCGCCATTGCCGGTGGATGGGCCTGCTGTCCCGAGCACGCGCAGGCGCGTCCGTGACCCGGATGCCGCTGCCCGCTTGCTGCTGACCCGAACCTGAAAGAGCGAACCGCGGTGGCAGCCTCGCAAAAGCGCAAGGCGCAGCAAATCCCCGGCCCCGGGCCCGGGGCTGAGGACGCAATGCGGGTCGATCCTGCCTGGGGCACGCTCTATGCGTTGTCGCTCGCGCGGGTGCTGGTGACGGTTTTCGTGCTTCTTTCGGCGATGATCTTCACGCCACCCGCCATCGCCCGACTCGGCGCCGGCAACGACATCGTCATCGCCCTCACCGTCTATTTCGGCCTTGCGCTCGCCGCGGCGCTCGCCGCGCTGTTTTATCGGCGCCACTTTCTGGGCCAGCTCACGGCCCACCTTGCCGGCGACCTCGTCATGGCCACGATCCTCGTCGTCCTGGGTGGCGGCATGCGCAGCGAATTCGTCGTCCTTTACCTGTTGCCGATAGCCGGCGCCTCGCTCATGCTGCCGACGAGCGCGGCTTTCTTCACGGCATCCATTGCCGTGATCATTTTGTTGAGCGACGCGCTCTTGCGGGGTTTGCGGGAGGAGCACGCCGAACCGCAACT
>CAIQGU010000325.1 GCA_903871435.1 uncultured Burkholderiales bacterium
ACCATGAAGCGTCCGCGCCGCTCCTGCGCCAGCTCCGCAAGCCAGTCGACCACCGCGGGCGCGCGCTTCTGGTAGGCCTGCACCACGATGCCCAAACCATCCCAGCCGGCCAGGGCCGGGTCGGCGGCCAGTTGGGCAAAGAGCGCAAGTGTGGGTTCCAGGCGTTCGCTTTCCTCGGCGTCGATATTGAGGCCGATATCGGCGCGGCGCGCGAGCCGGCACAGCTCCTGGATGCGCGGCAGCAGTTCGGCGTGCACGCGATCGGCTTGGTGGCTGGTAAAGCGCGGGTGCAATGCCGAGAGTTTTACGGAGATGCCCGGCCGCTCGGCCAGGCTGGCGCCGGTGCCCGCGGCCGTGGCGCCGATCGCTTCGATAGCATGGGCATAGGCGTCCCAGTAACGGGTGGCGTCGTCGGCCGTGAGCGCGGCCTCGCCGAGCATGTCGTAGGAGTGCCGGTAGCCGCGCTGTTCGCTCTCGCGGGCACGCACCAGCGCTTGTTCAATGGTGCGGCCGAGGACGAACTGCTGGCCCAGCAGGCGCATGGCGATGTCCACGCCGGCGCGTATCAGCGGCTCGCCGCCACGCGCCACCAGGCGGTTCACGGCTGCGCTGAGGCCGGCATCGCTATGGGTGGCAACGAGCTTGCCGGTCAGCATGAGGCCCCAGGCGGCTGCATTGACGAAGATGGAGCGGCTGGCGCCGATATGCGAGCGCCAGTCGCCATGGGCCAGCTTGTCGCGGATCAGCGCGTCGGCGGTGGCGCGGTCGGGGATCCGCGCCAGGGCTTCGGCCAGGCACATGAGGGCCACGCCTTCCTGGCTGGACAGCGAGAACTGGCGCATGAGCGCATCAACGCCGCTGCCGCGGCTGCGCTCGTTGCGCAACTCCTCGATCCACTGGCGGGCCTGCTGGCGGGCGGCTGCCCAGGCTTGCGGTCCCAGCGGGGCCTGCCGGAGCAGGTCAGCCATGCAATCGGGCTCGGCCCGCCGCGCCAGGGCCTGCAAAGGCGCCAGGGAGGGGGTCTGCGAGGGGCTGGACGAAGGGTCGACTAAAATGGCGTTTCCTCTGAAGTACCTGCATTCTATTGGCTAGTTCCCCGAAGGCCTACCGATGACCCGCGAGATTGCGTCCGACCCCGCCACCGAAGCACCCGTACCCGCCGCCGACGCGGCGGCGCTGGTGGACGACCGTCGCGATCCCGCCGAGGATCCGGCGGGATCGCCGGCGGTGATAGACGGCGTGGCCCTGGCCCGCCTCTACGGGGAACCGCTGTTCGCCCTGCCGCAGGATCTCTACATCCCGCCCGACGCCCTGGAGATCTTCCTGGAGGCTTTCGAGGGCCCGCTCGACCTGCTGCTCTACCTCATCCGGCGCCAGCACTTCAACGTACTGGACATCCCCATGGCCAAGCTCACGCAGCAGTACCTGGCCTACGTGGACCAGATCCGTACGCACAATCTGGAACTGGCGGCCGAATACCTGCTGATGGCGGCGCTGCTCATCGAGATCAAGTCGCGCATGCT
Organism: uncultured Burkholderiales bacterium; assembly: GCA_903871435.1. Classification (GTDB taxonomy): domain Bacteria; phylum Pseudomonadota; class Gammaproteobacteria; order Burkholderiales; family Burkholderiaceae_F; genus GJ-E10. The sequence continues at coordinate 1,524 of CAIQGU010000325.1, forward strand.
GCTGCCGGTGCGCAAGGCCGATACCGGCGAGGAAGTGGAGGACCCGCGCGCCGAGCTGGTGCGGCGCCTGGTGGAATACGAACGCATCAAGCTGGCCGCGGTGCGCATCGACGAAGCACCGCGCATCGGGCGCGATTTTCTCCGGGCGGTGGTTGCCATGGAGCTTTCCGTGGCCCCCCGCCACCCGGACGTGCACATCTCCGAGCTGCAGGCGGCATGGAACGACATCCTGCGCCGCTCCAAGCTGCACACCCACCACCGCATCGCGCGCACGGAGCTGTCGGTACGCGAACACATGAGCATGATCCTCAAGCGGCTGCAGAGCGCGCGCTTCGTGGAGTTTGCCGACTTGTTCGATGCCACGGAAGGCACGCCCGTCGTGGTGGTGCACTTCCTGGCGCTACTGGAACTCACCCGCGAAGGTCTGGTGGAAATCACCCAGGCAGCACCTTACGCACCCATGTACGTGCGGCTGGCCTTCACGGCCAGCTAATCTTCAGGGCGCCGTCAATCCGTCAGCTGCTGGAATTGCAGCGGCGTGTTGCTGCTGGCGCAGACCACACCCGCATTGGGATGCTCGCAGCCGGCAACGACGAGCGTGGTGACGGTATTGGCCTGCAGCGTGACGGTCACGCCCGCGCTCGTGGGGAGCAGCGGCGTCTGCAGCCCCGTGGGAACCACGGCCAGCGTGTAGCTGGCGGGCGCCAGGCTCACGTACGACGACGCGCCGCCGTAAGCCAGGTTGCGGATGATGGTCTGGCCCACGGTGGTGCCGCTACCCGTAATGGTCAGGGGCACAAGGTCAATGGGACCGCCGGCGCCCAGATCCGGCGACAGCTGCACGACGCGCAACTTGGCCATGCCGGTGGCGGGGGCACGCAGGTCGTCGCGCAGGACCAGCAACTGCAGGTTGTACGGACTACTCTGGTTCAGCACGCCAACGGCAAAGACGCTGAC
>CAIQGU010000326.1 GCA_903871435.1 uncultured Burkholderiales bacterium
AGGTTTGGTTGCGCAAAGAAATCGCCACCATCGTTGGGGAAGACACCCACGCCCACGGAGGCGCGCACGGCCACGGAGAGGCCATCGAGGTGCACGGCGGGTGCGACCGCGGCCGCGACGTTGGCAGCCACCTCTTCGGCACGGGTGGGACCATCGACATCCACCAGCAAGGCGACGATCTCGTCGCCACCGCGCCGACCCAGGAGATTGGGCGCACCGATATATTCGCGAATCCGCCCGGCGATGGCCGCCAGGACACGATCGCCAACGCGATGTCCGTAGTTGCTGTTGACCAGGTGAAAGCGGTCGATGCCGATACACAGCAGCGCGCACTGGCGCCCCTGGGCGTAGGCATCGGCCAGCAGGCGGCCGGCGCCCGCGTCGAAGGCCTGGCGATTGAGCAGACCGGTGAGCGCATCCGTACCGGCCAGGCGCTGCAGCGCAACCTGCGCCGCCACCGCCATGGAGATATCGCGACCAATGCCGACATATCCCAGGAAAGTGCCGGCGGCGTCGTGCGCCGGCGCGCCGCTCAGGCGCGCAATGACGACAGTGCCATCGGCCAGCGGGCGCCGGACGACCAGATCGATGAAGGCGCGGTGGGCTTCGAGGTACTGGCGGTGCAGATCCCAACTGACGGGCCGCAGCAGTTCGCCCGGAACATCCCAGTCGCAGCGGCCTACCCACTCCGATAGCAGCGACTGCGCAGGACCGTCGCCGCTGGCACGCACGACAGTTAACCGCATATCGCTATCGGTTTCCCAGTACCAGTGACCCAGCTGCGCGAGCACCGCGTGCAGGTCGGCCGCGGTGGCGGGGCAGCCGTCGAGCATGACCGCCCGCTCCGGGGCATGGGCGGATTCGGGCAGCACCGCATCGAGCGCATCGCGGGTCTGGGCAAGCGCCCGTGCGCTGAGCGGATCAGACATCGGCTTCCACTTCATTGCCGTGGGTTTCCAGCCAGGCACGCCGGGCCGGCGCTTCGCCGCGCCCCATGAGCATGGTCATCATGTCGGCCGTGGCACGCTGGTCAAGGGCGCCCAGGGCCACGGGCAGCAGGCGCCGGGTGTCGGGATTCATGGTGGTTTCCCAGAGCTGCTGCGCGGTCATCTCGCCCAGGCCCTTGAAGCGGCCGATCTCCACGGCTTCCGGGCGCACGCCCTCATCCTTGAGCTTGGCCATGCTCGTGCTGCGCTCGTCGTCGTCCAGGCAATAGAGGCGGCGGGCGGGACGGCGTCCCTGCGGCGGCACGTCGAGCCGGAACAGCGGCGGGCGCGCCACATACACGTGGCCTGTTTCAATGAGGCGCGGAAAGTGGCGAAAGAACAAGGTGAGCAGCAGGACCTGGATGTGGGCGCCGTCGACGTCGGCGTCGGCCAGTATGCAGATCTTGCCGTAGCGCAGGCCGGTGAGATCGACGGTATCGTGCAGCCCGTGAGGGTCGACGCCGATGGCAACCGCGATGTCATGGACTTCGGCGTTGCCGAAAAGCCGGTCGCGCTCGACCTCCCAGGTATTGAGCACCTTGCCGCGCAGCGGCAATATGGCCTGGAATTCCTTGTCGCGGCCCAGCTTGGCCGACCCGCCGGCCGAATCGCCTTCGACGAGAAAAAGTTCGTTGCGCGCCAGTTCCGTGCTTTCGCAGTCGGTCAACTTGCCCGGCAGCACGGCCACCGCCGAGCTCTTGCGTTTTTCGATCTTCTGCAAGGCACGGGTGCGTGCCTGGGCCTGTTGAACGGCCAGTTCGGCGATGCGCCGGCCATGCTCCGGATGCTGGTTGAGCCAGAACTCCAGCTGCGGCCGCACGAACGAGGCAATGAGGCGGACCGCATCACGGCTGTTGAGGCGCTCCTTGATCTGCCCCTGGAACTGCGGGTCGAGCACCTTGGCCGACAGGACGAAGCTCACGCGGCTGAAGACGTCCTCGGGAAGCAGGCGCACGCCCTTGGGCAAAGCGCTGTGCGCCTCGGCAAATGCCTTGACGGCGTTGAATACGCCCTCGCGCAGTCCCGACTCGTGCGTGCCGCCCGCGGTGGTGGGGATCAGATTGACAAAGGATTCGCGCGCGACGGCGCCCTCGTCCGTCCAGGCCACCACCCAGCTGCCGCCCTCGCCCTCGGCGAACGTTGCATCGTCGCCGCCCGCATAACCCTCCGCGGCAAAAATGGGCGCAACAAGCTCGCCCGAGAGCACGCTGCCCAGGTACTCGGCAAGTCCACCCTCGAAACGCCAGGTACGGTCGAGCCGGGTGGCAGCCACCTGCAGCCGCACCTGGGTGCCCGGCATGAGCATGGCCTTGCTGCGCAGCAGCCGCTCGAGCTCATCGACCGAAACCCGCGGCGTATCGAAGTATTTTCCGTCGGGCCAGACGGTGACGCGCGTGCCGGTTTCCGGCCCGCCGGCGGGCATGGCCCGCGAGCGCAAGGGCTCGGCGACGTCACCGCCGGCAAAGACGATGGTGTGCTCGCGCCGATCACGTCGCACCACCACTTCAAGCCGGGAGGACAGGGCATTGGTGACCGACACACCCACGCCGTGCAGGCCGCCCGAAAATGAGTAGGCGCCGCCTGCGCGCTTGTCGAACTTGCCGCCGGCATGGAGCCGCGTGAAGACGATTTCCACCACGGGCGCCTTTTCCTCGGGGTGATTGCCCACCGGGATGCCACGGCCATCATCCTCGACGCTGACCGAGCCATCGGCCTGGACGATGACATCGATCCGGGTTCCAAAGCCGGCGAGTATTTCATCGGCGGCGTTGTCGATGACCTCCTGGATGATATGCAGGGGACTTTCGGTGCGCGTATACATGCCCGGCCGTTGCCGGACGGGTTCGAGTCCCTTGAGAACCCGGATGGAAGCTTCGCCGTAATCGGCTGCGGTGCGGGCGCGCGTGGCGCTCATGCGGGCTCCTGCGCGCAGGAGGTGGCGGCGGCAGCAGCGACGGCGGCAGGTTCACGCGCAGTCCAAACGGTCGTCAACAGCAATCCTCTCATCATTTTCATTGGCAACTTTCGCGGAACGGCCGGTGCATGCAAGCTTCTGGTGCGTTGCGGTGGCCCGTGACCGCGCAGATTTTATCCACAGAGCATGTGGATAAACACCCCGCCAATCGCCGTAGAGTGTTCATCCATGGGGAACCTGCTGGGATGCACGATCCTTAGGCACCGTCCGGGGCAGCGCCCGTATACTGCGCGCGCGCTCCCCGTAGCACAATGGATAGTGCACGCGCCTCCTAAGCGTGAGATCCCGGTTCGACTCCAGGCGGGGGGACCACGGCAGCTGCTGCCGGGCGGCTTGCACGGCCAAATTCCAAGTCTTTGATTTCAATGCAACCCTGGCCACGCGTAAGACGGGGAACGGCACTCGACATTACCCGGCCGAGGATGCGTCTCAAGCCACGCGCGCAGTCAGCCAGTGGGTGCGGTAGTGCTGCAATTCGGCAATGGATTCATAGACATCGGCCAGCGCCTCGTGGCGGCTTTTCTTATCGAAGCTGCGGTGGACTTCGGGATTCCAGCGCTTGGCCAGTTCCTTGAGCGTGCTCACATCCAGATTGCGGTAATGGAAGAACCCCTCAAGGCGCGGCATCCAGCGCGCCATGAAGCGCCGGTCCTGGCATATGGAGTTGCCGCACATGGGTGATTTTCCCGGACGCACGTACTGCGCGAGGAATTCGACGACTGCGGTCTCGGCCGCAGCATCGTCCAGTGTGGAGGCACGCACGCGCTCGGTAAGGCCGGAGCGGCCGTGGGTGGCGCGATTCCAGGCATCCATGCCGGCCAGAACGGTATCGGACTGGTGAACCACGATCACCGGACCCTCGGCCACGGTCTCGAGATTGCTGTCCGTGATGACGACGGCGATTTCAAGAATGCGGTCGGTATCGGGCAGCAAGCCGCTCATCTCCATATCGATCCAGATGAGATTATTGTCATCGACTTGCGGCTTGGGAACGGCCGCAGCTCCGGCCTGGGGGTCGTGTGCCATAATTTTCGCCATTGAGCGTGCGGTGAATGCGGGTTGGGTGCCCCGCGCCTATGCCGCGCGGGGTGATCCGCCGCTGATTGTCGCATGGCCCGGTCGCATGGCCCGGTCACATTGACCTGTCACATGGCCCGGTACCATGTCCCGCCGCTCCGGCCCCCCTTTTTTTCGCAGCGTGCGTGCCGGCGCTGGCACGCATGAACGCTTATTTCACGATACTTTTTGCCGCGGTGCTGATCCTCCACCTGTCGATCAAGCTCTGGCTGAGCGGACGCCAGGCGCGCCACGTTGCGCGCAACGCAGGCGCGGTACCCGCGCAGTTTGCCGCAACGATAGGGCTGGACGATCACCAGCGGGCTGCGCGCTACACCCTGGCAAAGCAGCGCCTGGGTACCGTGCAGACCATTACCGGTACGGTGGTTTTCGTGGCGCTCACCTGGGGCGGCGGCCTGCAATGGCTGGTCGATCACCTGGGCGCGCTGGCGGGTAATGGCTTGCTGTTCGACGTGGCGGTGGTTGCCTGCGTGGCCGCGTTCCTGACGCTAGTGGACCTGCCGCTCGACTGGGTACGCAGTTTCCGGCTGGAACAGAAATTCGGATTCAACCGCATGACCCAGGCCATGTTCTTCGCCGATGCGGCAAAGTCCCTGCTGCTGGGCGCGGTCATCGGCCTGCCCGTGCTGGCGGTCGTGTTGTGGCTGATGCGTTCGGCAGGCTCCGCGTGGTGGCTGGCCGCGTGGGCGTTCTGGAGCGTCTTTTCACTGCTCCTGAGCGTCGTCTATCCGTGGCTGATAGCGCCGCTGTTCAACCGCTTCACGCCATTGGGCGAAGGACCGTTGCACACGCGTATCGGCGCGCTGCTCACACGCACCGGGTTTCGCAGCAATGGCGTCTACACCATGGACGGTTCGCGCCGCTCCACGCACGGCAATGCGTACTTCACCGGCCTGGGCGCGGCCAAGCGCATCGTCTTCTACGACACGCTGGTGGCGCGCCTTGGCCCCGACGAACTCGAAGCCG
>CAIQGU010000327.1 GCA_903871435.1 uncultured Burkholderiales bacterium
CGTCGTGCTCGACATCCCGCCGATCGCACTGGTGCGTGACGATGGTCGCCAGGTGGACTTTCCCCACGAACTCGACGATGGCCGTGCGGTGATGGTCAATTTCATCTTTACCTCCTGCTCCAGCATCTGCCCTATCTCCAGCCAGACCTTCGCCCAGTTCCAGAAGATGCTGGGTAACGGCGCATCCCGCGTGCATCTGGTATCCGTATCCATCGACCCGGAAGAAGATACCCCCGCAGTACTGCGCAAGTACGCGCAAAAGTACGATGCGCAGGCCGGCTGGAATCACTACACCGGCAGCATCGAGGCCACCACGGCCGCCCAGAAGGCCTTCGGCATCTACAAGGGCGACAAGATGAACCACGACCCGGTCACCTTGCTGCGTGTCGCACCAGGCCGGCCCTGGGTGCGTATCGATGGGTTCGCCACGGCCGATGACCTGCTGCACACCTACCGCCGCGTCCAGGCCGGCGGCTGAGCCCGACGCCGTTGCGTGCCGTGCGCAAGGAGCGGACGTGTCTCGTGGCTCTCCTGGCGTGCCTGGCGTCTCTGGCGCTGTGTGCTACGGCCGCCACCACCGACACCACCGACACCACCGCTGAGGCTGGCGCGCGCCTCTACGAGCGCGGTCTTGACCAGGGAGGCCGGCCGGTTGTCGCGGTACGTGAGGGTGGGGCGCAGATCGCCGGACAGGACGCCGCGTGCACCGGGTGCCACCGCCGCAGCGGGCTTGGCACCTTCGAGGGTTCGCTGCGGATCCCCCCGGTCGCGTGGCGGCTGCTTTCCCGTTCCGGAGCGCAGATCGCCGCGGACCGGACGCTGCCACACGTCCTGGGTTACCAGACCGCGCGACCGGCCTACACCGCGCAGACGCTGGCGCGTGCGCTGCGCGACGGTATCGGCGCGGATGGCCATGCCCTTTCGTGGATCATGCCGCGCTACCGCATTACGGACGGCGATGTCCGGGCGCTACAGGCCCACCTTGCACAACTGGCAGCCGATCCCCCCGCAGGCGCAAACTCAAGCCAGCTGCAGTTTGCCCTCGTACTTACGCCCGGCCTCGACACGGCGACCCAGGCGGCGATCGTCGCGGTGTTCGAGCAGACCTTTGCCGACCACAACGCCGAGGTGGGCGGTGCCGGCTTCGGCGGCAGCGGCAACGCCGGCTATGACGTCCTGCGCCACTGGCAACTCGACGTCTGGCGCCTGGAGGGGCCGGCAGAGGACTGGCCCGCGCAGCTCGAGCGACAACGCGCCGAGCATCCGCCGTTCGCGCTCGTCGGCGGGGCGGGGGGCGGGGACTGGTCTGTAATTGGCGACTTTTGCGAGGCCCACCGACTGCCCTTGATTCTGCCGGCGCCGGATGCGCCGCCGGTGCGGTCGCAAGCCTTTTACGGCGTTTACTTTCATCGGGGCGTCTCGCTCGAAGCAGCGCTTGTGGCGCATGAACTTCACGCTCGACCCGGGCCACCCTCGCAGGTCACACAGGTCTATCGCGCTGGCGATGCGGGCGAAGTTGCCGCACGCGCCTTGCGCGCCGAACTGGGACCGCATTGGCAGCTCAATGACATCGTGTTGCCCGCGGCACCTATGCCACTCGACGGCACATTCGACCCAGTGACCACCGATTCCAGCTCGGTACGGGTATTCTGGTTGCGCCCCGGCGACCTGGCGGCGCTGCCAGTTCAGGCCAGGCATGGCTCAGCCTACGTTTCCGGCGTCATGACGTCGGATGACGTGGGATGGATAGCGGGTTGGGAAGAAACGCCGGTACTCATGTACCCATGGGAGACACCGGCGCGTCGGCGAATCGCGATGAACTTTCCGGTGGGATGGTTACGGGCCAAGGGCCAGCCAAGTCTGCCGGGGCATGCGCAGACCGATGCCTGGCTGGCCGCGCAGGTCCTTACCCAAGCGTTGGCCGACATGGTGGATGCCTACTACCCCGAGTATCTCGTCGAGCGCGTAGAGAGCCTGCTGGGCCACCGCCTCAACAACGCCCACTATCCGCGCCTCGCACTTGCGCCTGGCCAGCGCTTCGCCTCGAAGGGCGGATACCTGATGCAGGTCGAACGCGATGGCAGCCTTGTGCCGAAGGGTCCGTGGACCATTCCTTGAAAGGGCACCGCACCCTGCGGGCGGCGAGCAGAGCCGTCCCGTGAAGCGCGCGGCTCGCAGGTGCAAATTCAATCGTGCAATTGCCTGCGGCATAATCCCCGCAAGCCCGCCATCAACGGGACGGATTGACGCCGGGTTCGCCGAGCCTGATCCTGGCGGACCCTACAGTGCCCATTTTCGGTGAACCTTGAAGGAATCTCATGCGTGCGCTCCTTTCTCTCACGCCGCCGCGCGCCGGGCAACCGGATCATCATCACAATCGCCAGCAAGCAACCGAGGCCGGACTCCGCGACGTCGGATGTGACGTTCAAGCCCTTATGAGTGCTGCTCTTCCGAGTGCTGCTCTTCCGAGTGCTGCTCTTCCACAGCGAGCGCTAGTCATGGCGCTGACAGCAATTCTGCTGGGCTTGCCAATGGTTTCCTGCTGGGCAGCCGACGTTCAAGACGCCGAGGCGCAGGCCCATGCCGCTCATCACGCCACCATGGGCACCAATACGCTACGGCGAGCCGTAATCGACTACCACCTTCCCGACGTGCGCCTCGTGCGCGACGATGGCAAATCGGTGGCCCTGGCCGCCGAGATCGATGACGGGAAGCCGGTCTATATCGATTTCATCTACACCACCTGCACGGCGATCTGCCCGGTTACCAGCGCAACCTTTGCTGCCCTTCAGGACAAGCTCGGTCCCAATCGCGACAAGGTCCACCTGGTGTCGATCTCCATCGACCCGGAGGAGGACACACCGCGACGCCTGACCCAGTTCCGCGAAAAATACGGTGCTGGCCCGCACTGGCGCTCGTATACCGGCACCACCGAAGCCAGCGAGACAACGCAGCGCGCCTTCGGTGTCTACACCGGCGACAAGATGGGTCACACCCCCGTCACACTTTTTCGCGCGGCCCCCGGCCAGCAGTGGGTGCGAATCGACGGTTTTGCCACGCCCGACGAATTGCTGCGCGAATATCGCAGTGCCGCCGTGACCAAGAAATCCTGAATAGGGGACCCGGACTAGGACAAAAGTAGGGTAATCCCGCGTACGGGTAATCGACGGGTTTGGTGAAAAATACGATCTTCGCATCGAGCGTGTGCAAACAAATTCGTGGTGCAGTGGTTTTGCCTGCCGTAGCGGCAGTCCCTCCGCGCCTTTTTCATTGATAGACCGGCGGTGTAAACCAGCCCTCGTGGGTCGTTGCCCCCGCATCTCGGGGCTTGGTGGCGCTTGCGGCAGTCGAACAGGTTTCATGAAATCGTCCCCTAACGCATCAATCCGGGCGGATACCGTTTCGCCATCCCAATTCTCCTCGGTGTTGCCTTCCATAGCCGGCAGCACTGCTGCAGCCATACGCCTGGACCAACAGGGCCGCATCAGTGAAGTGACGGTTTCTGCGGCGGCCATGCTGGGCTTCGAACCACAGGAACTGCGCGGCCGCTCGCTCAAGGAATTGGCCATGGAGGGCTGGCAGGCGGCGGCCGAGGTTGCTGCGGCGCGCGTGCGCTTTGGCGCTACAGAAAGTTTCGAGCTCGCCCTGCGGGGCCGTAGCGGCCGGCGTACCCTGGTTGAGATGACGGCCCGCGCCGGTTCGGGCGGGCAGGATGGCGCGGTGGTGGGCTGGGCTGAACGGCGTGCGCGCCGCAATGCCAGCCCGCAGGACGCCGAGGCGGAACTCAAGCACGTTGCCTATGGCCTTCTGCATACCCATGAAGCCGAGCGCATGCGCGTTGCGCTCGAACTGCATGACGAAGTGGCGCCCATCGTCATCATGGTCAAGTACATGATCGAGGACGCTGTCGGCCGCATGGGCGCCGAGGCGTCGCTCGAGTCGGGCAAGATCCTCAACGATGCCGCTGCACGACTGCGCGATGTCATATCCGAACTGCGGCGCATCGCCACCGGCCTGCGACCCAAGCTGCTCGATGACCTTGGCTTGCTTCCCACGCTGGAGTGGTACTGCCGTGGCGTGGAAGAATCCAGCACCGGCATGCGTGTTGAATGCCATCTCACCGTGACCGAGAGTGAGATCCCCGACGGCCTCAAACTCGACATGTTCCGTATCGTGCAGGAAGCCTTCGACAATGTCGTCGCGCATGCCAATGCGCGCTGCGCACGGCTGCTGCTGCAGACCTCGATGAACGAACTCATCCTTATGGTCGAGGACGACGGCGAAGGTTTCGATCCCGGCGTCGCCGCATCGCGCCGCGATGGCGGGCTCAACCTCGGACTGCAGTCGATACGCAAGCGCGTGGAAGCCACCGGCGGACGTCTGCTGTTCGATTCCATTGGCCAGCGTGGCACGCGCATCGGTGGCGCGTGGCGACTCGACGCTGCATACCCGGCTTTAAGTCAGTAAGCAGCAAGCAGCGTTTCAGTACGCGTCGCGCCAGCACGCTTTGCCCTGGCAAGGTTCGCTCCAGCGCGTTCCTCTCGAGGGAGCCTTGCTCTGGTACGCAGGGCAATCTCTTCAACACGCTCATGCGCTCGAGATGCTCTCGACCCTCGCCGATGTCTTTGGCTTGAGTTGCTCGGTTGTCGCCTTCGCATGACAGTACCGCGTCTCTCTTCATTGGGTCCCCACGACTGTTGATCCGATGGTCGTGCATGCGCGCTCGAACGCGGATGCGCGCATGCCCACGCAAATGCGCGCGTGCATCAACGATGTCTTTGCGCAAATTAATTTCGTTCCTTTAATTAATTCATTCAAAGTTGAATGCGTGCAAACGCGTAAATCAAAATCAATCCCACGCATTTCTGAGCAGCCCTTTATCTTTCTCTCGCCATTTCTGAAAGAAAGCAAAGGTGCCAAGTAAATACGTAATTCCCCCCGTCATTGCATGGGGAGACACCCCCACAGACGCCTTTCGCGCTATCCCCTGAGAATCACAACCTTGCTCGGGAAAGATCACGCCTATGCGGTAGGTGTGATTCCCGGGAGTTCCCTGGTCTACCGCTTATTGGCGCAGGCCAGTGGAGATTTACCAAGCTCCCGGTATTCCCCGGGGTCGACGGCACAGTGAAGCGGTCTTTGGAGATCAGGCATGCGAAAGCATATTTTTAGGTTGAACTACGTCACTTCGGCCATCGCGCTCGGCCTTGGCGGACTCGTAGCGATGCAGGTGGCCGATGCCGGCCCCGGCATTGCTCCGGTATACAGCGCCACGGCGGCACCCCCGCCCGCAGCGCCGGATACCTTTGCGCAGACCTTCTACGCGAACAGCCCCCTTGGGCCGCGCGTAGATCTGGTCGGAAACCCCACGAACCCCATCAACCCCGCTGGTCCGTTCATCGACACCGGCACGGCGATGCGCAAGTTCGTCGACATCCTGCCGGGCGTGCATGCTTTTGCACCCTCGACCAACATCGGTACGGGCAAAATGGGCAGTTCCACCTTGCCCAACAAGTACATCCCGGTGGCGGTTGCCAGCAAGTGGCCGACGGATGGCGCGGATTACTATCACATCGCTGCCGTCGAATACACGGAGCAGTTGCATTCGGATCTGCCTAAGGCCACGGTGCTGCGCGGGTACGTGCAGATCGAAGAGCCGGGCGCAACAACCACGCCCGCTGGCTCCCTGCACATCGCTCTGAGATACCCCAACGGCAGCCCCATCACGCTGCCCAATGCAGCCGGTGTCCAGGTCCAAGTCTACGGCTACGACAATCCGCACTACATGGGTCCGATGATCAACGCCACGAAGGACGTGGCCGTTCGCATCAAGTACTCGAACCTGCTGCCGGTGGGCGATGCCACGGGTCTCGACCCCTGGGGCGGCACCCTCGGCAACGGGGTTGCCAGCCGCAATGGCGACCTGCCCATCCCCGCGGACGCAACCCTGGCGGGCGGCGCGCTGCCGCAAAACCGCATCGACATCCACCTGCACGGCGGTCTAACGCCCTGGATCTCGGACGGTAACCCGCACCAGTGGACCATCCCGGTTGGCGACACGCGCTTCAGCTACCTGAGCGATATCGCCGTCACGGCCGTCGGCGCCGGTTACACCGCGCCCACCGTGACCATCGATCCGCCGCAGAGCATTGCCACCGGCACCGCGACTCTCGCGCTCGGCTCGGTCAAGACGCTCAGCGTCGTCAACCCCGGCGCGTACTACACCGTGGCCACGCCCCCGGCCGTCACCATCGACCCGCCCGCAGCGGGTGGTGTGGTTACGCCGGCTACCGCGACCGCGACCGCACTGGCGGGTAAAGTCACAACGCTGACCCCCGTAGCTGCCGGTCTGGGCTATCTGACCGCCCCGGCCGTCACGATCAGCGCGCCGACCACCTCGATCAACGCCCTGGCCACGGCAACCACCAGCACCACCGCCGCAGCCACCACGGGCGGTACGGTCATGGCAGTGGCGCTTACCGCCAACGGTAACGTCGGTTATGCCGCGGTCCCCACCGTGACGATCGCCGCGCCTGCAACTCAAGTGCAAGCTACGGCCATCATCGGCACCCCTTCGGCGGCTAACG
>CAIQGU010000328.1 GCA_903871435.1 uncultured Burkholderiales bacterium
GGAGCGAGTACAAAGAACTCGCCGTAGGCTTGCGGAAGATAACGGGCCTTGGGATACAGTCTCTTGACCTCCTTCCATTCCGCATCGGCCGAAACGATGACTACCGTTGAAAAATGCGGCTCCGCGTGTGCTGGAGCACAGTGGGGAGCGAGCACCAGCAGAAATGCCAACGCCGCGGCAAATAGGCGAATGTCATGAATCAGCCGGCGCATATGCGTTAGGGCCGTCATTTCCAGGACGCCGGTCGGGGACTTGTCGATCCGAGTTTCAATTCGTGCTGTCGTCATGAATTTGGCGCCTTGCAATTTTCATAAGTTGCGTAAAAAACGCCATCACCCGGTCGTTGTCCAGTTCGAGCAGCCCGTCGCCCACATAGATTTCGGTACGGCTCCAACCGGGCACATCGGCCGGAGCGGCGCGGCCCAGCAGCCAGCAATTGTCGGACTGGGCAATCTGGTCGCGCGCTTCGAGCACGGCGTGCGGCGGCGCATCGAAGAAGACGTGGAGCATATTGGCCTGGGGAACGCGCGGCAGCGTGCGAATGCCGTCGATGCCGTTCAAGCCTTCGGCCAATTCTCGCGCCCGCGCGAGCAGCGGGCCCATCATCGCCAGCCGCTTGTCAAACTGCATCGCCGCCGCGACGATCATCGGGCTCTGGTGTATCAGCGTGCCGCCCAGGCGCCTGCGCCAGAGGCGCGCGTTGGCGGCAAATGGCGCGTCACCGGCCAGCAGCGCGCCGGCGATGCCGCCGATTCCCTTGTAGACGGAGACATAAACCGAGCTGAAGTCCGCCGCGATCTCGGCGTATGACTTCCCGAAGTGGGCAGCCGTTTCCCAAAGGCGCGCGCCATCCATGTGCAGCGGCACGCCACGTTCGCGCGCGCACGCTTTCAGCGCCTCGAGTTCTATCCAGGATGGCAGCATGCCCCCCAACTCCCGCATCGGCAGCTCGACGAGGAGGCACGCCAAGGGCTCCGCGATCTTGGCCAGGTCGGCCGCGACGATGGGACGATGTCTTTCCCCGACGCGCACGCCATGCAGGTGCAGGAGCGCCTGATGGGCCTCTTCCTCGTGCAGATCCAGATGCGAACTCGCATGCATGCCAAAGCGGCCCAGGCGTGCGCGCTCGGTCCAGATACGCAGGGCCGACAGCTGCGCCATCATGCCGCTGGGCATGAAGACGGCTGCCTCCTTGCCCAGTAGCGCGGCAATTTTCTGCTCGAAGTCGGCGATCAGTTTGCCCTCGCCGTAGACGTCGTGCTCGACGCCATGCGACTGCGACCAACGCGTCATCGCCTGAAAGGTGAGGGCCGGCGCAAGTTCATGGAAGCCATGAATGCGATACCGGCACGCGCGCCCCAGCGCAAGACGTTCAGGTTCCGAAAGAGGCAAGTGGTGGCCCTATCGTAAAGAGTGAAGTGGGGGCAGACGGCACTGCAGAACCGGGGCTGTACTTCGCGCCAGCCCATAAGCGGTTCGGATGCAAGCCGACACCAATGTACAGGTCGCCTGTGTTGTGCAGCAAGCTTGATGCAGGACAGACCGTAAAGCGGAGCGAGAAGCATACTTATGCCGGGCTGTGTCGGCGCATGTCGGTGCGCGCGCCTGACGGTGGTGCGATTCCCGGACCAGGCGCGACGCGGGCGTGGCATCGTTTTTGGCTTTTTAGGGTTATTTGCGAATGAGTCGCATTTAGGGCACTATCCGAATATGAACTTGCCGTTACGGTCATTTGTTACCGGTCCTGTCGGCCGGACCGATGCGCTACCGGACACTGGCCCGCCACCCGCGCAGGCCGCCATGTCCCTGGACCGGCTCGGCCTGAATGTGCCGGCGCTGGTCTGCGGCCTGGATCCGGCAGCAGCAGGGCAGCCTCCCGAACGCGCGCGTCAGCTCTGCGACATCGGTTTCGTGACCGGTGAGCGGGTCACCGTGCTTACACGGGCCTGGCCCGGAAATGACCCCCTCGTCGTGCTGGTGGGGCATTCGCGGTTTGCGCTGCGCTCGGCCGAGGCATCCTGCATCCAGGTGCGGGAGATCGCGTGAGGGCGTGCTGGTGAGCCAGTCGGTCATCCATCTGCATCCGGCGGGTTCACTGGTTGCCCTGGTCGGCAACCCCAATTGCGGCAAGACGGCACTTTTCAACCTGCTGACCGGCAGCCGGCAGAAGGTGGCCAATTACGCGGGTGTAACCGTTGAGCGCAAGGAAGGGCGCCTGCTGGGCGTCGCCGGCACGCGGGCGCCCCGCGTCCTGGACCTGCCCGGGGCCTACAGCCTGTATCCGCGTTCTCCCGATGAACGCGTCACCGCCGACGTGCTTGCCGGTCGTGCGACCGGAGAGCGCCGTCCCGATCTGGTGGTCTGCGTGGTCGATGCCACGAATCTGCGGCGCAATCTGCGGCTGGTGCTGGCCGTCATGCGCCAGGGACTGCCCGTGGTGGTTGCGCTCAACATGGCCGATCTGGCCGAGCGCCGCGGGATGGGTGTGGACGCAGCCGCGCTGGCCAGCGCCCTGGGTGTTCCCGTGGTGCCCACGGTGGGGGTGCAGCGCGACGGCGATGCCTCCTTGCGCGAACTCATCGCCGATCGCACGCGCTGGCCGGCGCCGCCGCCGCTGCAGCCCGACGCCGACCAGGACGACACGCGGGTGCGCGCGATCCTGGAGGCCATGGGTCATGCCGGCCTGCACCACGATGCGCTGACCGAGCGCGTTGATCGTATCGTTCTCCATCCATTGCTGGGCCCGCTGGTGCTCTGTGTCCTGCTCTTCCTGGTTTTCCAGGCGGTCTTTTCCTGGGCACGGCTGCCCATGGATGCGGTGCAGGCGGCGGCTTCCGAGCTGTCACGGATCGCGGGCGCCACCCTGCCCGACGAGGGTGCCTGGCACTGGCTCAACAGCCTGGTCACCGACGGGCTCATCGCGGGCGCCGGCAGTGTCCTGGTCTTCCTGCCGCAGATACTCATCCTGTTTTTCTTCATCCTCATCCTCGAGGAAACCGGCTACCTGCCGCGCGCGGCGTTCCTGCTCGACCGGCTGATGGGTGGGGTAGGGCTGTCGGGCCGCTCCTTCATTCCACTGCTGTCGAGCTTTGCCTGCGCCATTCCCGGCATCATGGCCACGCGCACGATCAGCGACCCGCGCGACCGTATCGTCACCATGCTCATCGCGCCGCTCATGACCTGCTCGGCGCGGCTGCCGGTGTATACGCTGCTGATCGGCGCTTTCGTTCCCGCGCGCACGCTGGCCGGTGGCGTGGGCCTGCAAGGCCTGGTGCTGCTGGTGTTGTATTTGGCCGGCATCGTGAGCGCTTTTGGCGTGGCCTGGGTGCTCAAGCAGTTCACCACTCGCGGCGAAGTGCGCATGCTGATGATGGAACTACCGGCCTACCACTGGCCTGCGCCCCGCCATATCCTCATTGGCCTGGTGCAGCGGGCGCGCATCTTTCTCGCACGGGTCGGCGGCGTGATACTCGTCCTCACGCTGGCCCTGTGGTTCCTGGCCAGCTTCCCGGCGCCGCCGCCCGGGGCGACCGGCGCGCCCATCGAATACAGCGTTGCCGGCATGCTGGGGCACCTGCTGGCGCACATATTTGCGCCTATTGGATTCAACTGGCAGATCAGCGTTGCCCTGGTGCCAGGCATGGGCGCGCGCGAAGTGCTGGTTTCTTCGCTGGCCATCGTCTATTCCATCGGCGGCGGCAAGGACGCCGCCGGCGCGCTCGCGCCGGTGCTGTCGCAGGGCTGGAGCACGGCTACGGCCTATGCATTGCTGGCTTGGTTTGTGTTTGCGCCCCAATGCCTCTCGACACTGGCAGCCGTGCGCCGCGAAACGGGCGGCTGGCGGGTGCCGGCGCTGCTTGCCGCCTACCTGTTCGCGCTTGCTTACGCTGCGGCCTTTCTCACCTACCGCGTGGCGCTGTACCTGGGCGCCAGCTGACCGCTTGCTGCGTCCCGCGGGTGCGGGGGAACGGCCGTTTCGCAGCGCGGGTTGGGAGGGGGCCTCGGGTAAGATTCGACTACAACACAAGGCACGATTTCACAGTGCCGGTTGGCAGGTCCATCATCTTTAACCGGGGGAATCCGCAACATGAGCGTGCTTCAAGAGTTCAAGCAGTTTGCCATCAAGGGCAATGTGGTCGACATGGCCGTCGGCGTGATCATCGGCGCGGCCTTCGGCAAGATCGTCACCTCACTGGTCACCGACGTGGTCATGCCGCCCATCGGCGTGCTGATCGGTGGTGTCGATTTTTCCAAGCTGGCCATCTCCCTGCCAGCCGGATCCGGTCCCGCCGTGTTGATCAGCTACGGCAAATTCGTCCAGACCGTGGTCGATTTCGCCATCGTGGCGGCGGTGATCTTCCTGGTGGTCAAGGGCATCAATTCGCTCAAGAAGAAGGCCGATGAGGCCCCCGCTGCGCCCCCGGCACAGGAAGTGCTGCTGACCGAGATCCGCGATCTGCTCAAGAAGTAGTGCGTACGCCCGGCTCAGGGCACCTTGGCGCCGGGCGGCAGCCACAATTCGTTGAAATGCGTGAAGCCATAGGTTGCCGGATCCTCGAAACCCTGGATCAGGTCCGATTCGCGCGTCTTGTCGAGCTTCACCACCACGGGCTCGATATGCACCATCGAGCGCAATGAGAAGAACACCTTCACCGTCGGCTGCAGCAGGTGTGCCGGGTCGTGGTCGATCACCACGGCGAGCCGCTGCGATTTGAGTCGCACGAGCGAGCCCACCGGGTAGATGCCCACGGCCTTCACGAAGGTCTTGAAGATGGGGTTATCGAAGTGCCCGGTCCATTCCGTCATCTTGCGGATGGCGTCGGTGGGCTGCCAGCCGCCCTTGTAGGGCCGGTTCGAGGTGATGGCATCGTAGACGTCGCACACGGCGGCCATCCGCGCCAGCACGGGTATGGCGTCGCCGGCGAGTCGATGCGGATAGCCGGTTCCGTCCATCTTTTCGTGGTGGTGCAGCACCGCGTCCAAAGTTGCCTTGGTGATGCCGCGGGTTTCTTCCAGTATGGCCCGGCCGCGCTCGGGATGGGAGCGCATCGTCACCCACTCCGTATCGTCCAGTGATCCGGGCTTGTTGAGTATGGCAAGCGGGATCTGGGCCTTGCCAACGTCGTGCATGAGGCCCGCCATGGCGGCCTCGCGGACGCGCGGCTCGTCCCACCCCAGGGCACGGGCCAAGGCCACCATCATGGCGCTGACCGCCATGGAATGCATGAAGGTGTAGTCGTCGGCGCTTTTCAAGCGCGCCAAGCCGATCATCGCGTTGGGGTTGCGCGACACGGAGTTGGCGATGTCGTCGACAACCGCGCTGGCCTGGTCCGTCGACCGTAGACCGCCCAGGCGTGCCTCGTCGAACATGCTGGCGACCGTGTTGCGGGATTCCTGGAAGATGCGCGACGCGCGTTGCAGCTCGCTGCTCATGTCGGCGGTGCGCGCTGGCCGCTCGCCCGTCTTCGCGCTTGCGGACTTGAGCGGCTTTTCCACCGGAGAATCGGCCGGAGGTTGGGCTATGGTTACTGGCTCCGCGGGGTCCACGTCGATGCCCTTGGCCGCGTCGATCCACACCTCGCTGATGCCGCTGGAGATGATCGTTTCGAGATCTGCCGGGGCGTCGAGCAGAAAGTGGGCGCGCCAGAAGGGGTGGTCCATCCAGGAACCACAGAACTCCTCGACATACATGCCGATGCGCAGATCCGATGCTGCGATTCGCTTGAGCACGGTGATTTCCTGTTTACGGCTAGGGTCTCCCAGTATTTTCCCTGAGCCCTGCGCCTCGCCAAGGCAAGAAAAAGCCGCCCTTGGGGAGCCAATCCCCCAAACTGCACCGTTTTTTTGGGTCACGCGTTCGGTTGCGCGAGGGCCATATGTGCGCTTACGTACAGAAATGCCCAAATGGGAACCAGTACCATGCGCTGATATTGCGCGTTTTGAA
>CAIQGU010000329.1 GCA_903871435.1 uncultured Burkholderiales bacterium
CATACTGCGTCCACCAGTGCGCAGGGGCGGGTCCTGGCGTGAAGTTCTGCACACTGGCCGGGGCCGGCGCGCTGGCTGCCGGCAGCGGCGCGGCGCTGTACCGGTCTGACGCCGGCGCCATCGGCGCATGAAAATCCGGCCCGGCCGCACACGCCGCCAGCAACAGGGTGGCGGTCAACTGCGCGAATGCGCTCGTACTTGCAGGCCGGCGCATCACGCGGCTCCTTCGGGCAGGGGTTCCCCGCGGCGCACGCGGAACCAGATGGCATCGAGCGCCGGCAGGTAAAAGAGCGTGAGAACCGTGGCCACGGTGATGCCACCCATCAGCGCTGTCGCCATGGGCCCGAAGAAATTGCTGCGCAGAAGCGGAATCAATGCCAGCACGGCGGCGGCGGCGGTAAGCGTGATGGGGCGGAAACGGCGCACCGTGGCGCCCACGATGGCCTCCCAGCGCGGCACACCGGCGGCGATGTCCTGTTCTATCTGGTCCACCAGAATGACGGAGTTGCGCATGATGATGCCGAACATGGCGATGATGCCCAGCAATGCCACGAAGCCGAACGGTTTGCCAAAGAGCAGCAGCGCGGCCACCACGCCCACCAGTCCCAGAGGCGCGGTGAGTACCACCATGAGCACGCGCGAGAAACTCTGCAACTGGATCATGAGCAGGGTCAGCACCACCAGCAGCATCACCGGCATCTGCGCGTTGATCGAGCCCTGCGCCTTGCCGTTCTCCTCGATCGAGCCCCCCATCTCGATGTGATAGCCAAAGGGCAGCTTTGCGCGGATTTCCTGCAGCCGCGTGTCAAGCTGCGCCGAGACATCGATGGGCTGGGCGCCGGGCACCGTATCGGACTGGACGGTGATGGTGGGCACGCGGTCGCGCTCCCAGATCACGCCGTATTCGAGTCCGTTGCTAACCCGCACCAGCTGGCCCAGCGGCACGGTCTGGCCGCCCGGCGTGCGGTAGCTCAGCTGATCGATGCGCGAGGGGTCGACACGCTGCCCCTCCGGTGCGCGCAGGTCCACGGCAATGAGCTTGTCGCGCTCGCGGTACTGCGTCACCGTGAGGCCGCTCAGGTTCAGGTTGAGGAAGTTCGCCACATCCTGCGAGGACACACCCAGGAGCCGCGCCTTGTCCTGGTCGATTTCCAGGCGAACGCTGCGCTCGGCCGGTTCGTCCCAGTCGAACTGGATGTTCGTGAGACGCGCGTCGGCGTGCATCACTGCCGACACCTGCTCGGCAATGCCGCGTACTGTGGCGATATCGCTGCCTTCGACGCGAAAGCGCACCGGGAAACCCACGGGTGGCCCGCTTTCCAGCCGGGTGATGCGCGTATGCGCCGCGCTGAACTGCGTGGGGAGCACTCCGTCGAGCGCCGTGGCCAGCGCTTCGCGCGCTTTCACATCGCGCGTGGTGACCAGGAACTGCGCGAAGTTGGGCTGCGGCAGTTGCTGATCCAGGGGCAGGTAAAAGCGCGGCGCGCCACTGCCCACGAAACTGGCGTAGCTCTCCACCTCCGGACGAGCGCCCAGCACGGCTTCCATCTGCTTGACCAGTGCCAGCGTGGCATTGATGGACGCGCCTTCCGGGAGGCGCAGATCCACGAGTAGTTCCGGCCGGTCGGAGCTGGGAAAGAACTGCTTGGGTATGGTTCCGAAGCCCGCCATGGCGACCAGGAACGCGGCGATGGTGCCGCCCAGTACCAGCCAGCGCCGGCTGACGCACCAGTCAATGACACGGCGCAGCCGGCCATAGAAGGCTGTGTCGTAAACATCCGGCTGGCCATCGTGCGTGAGGCGTCGGGGTGTATCCGGGGCGTTCGGCCTCCCGCGCAGAAAGGCGGGCAGCCACGTCACCACGCGGTCTTCGAGGCGCGCGAACCACCCCTTGGGCGTGGCCGCGGCGCCGTCTGCATGCTGCGGCAGCAGGTAATACCCCAGCAGCGGAATGACGATCACCGCCGCAAGCCAGGAGATCACGAGCGCAATGGCAGAAACCTGGAAGATTGAGCGCGTGTACTCGCCGGTGCCGGACTTGGCCAGGGCGATGGGCAGGAACCCCGCCGTGGTGACGAGTGTGCCGGTCAGCATGGGGAAAGCGGTGCTTTCGTAGGCAAAAGCCGCGGCGCGCGTGCGCTCCCAGCCCTGCTCGAGTTTCACTTTCATCATCTCGATGGCGATGATGGCGTCGTCCACCAGCAGGCCCAGGGCGAGGATCAGGGTACCCAGCGACACCTTGTTCAGGCCGACGTCGAAATACTTCATGAAGAAGGCCGTAGCCGCCAGGACGAAGGGTATGGTGATCACGACCACCATGCCGGTGCGCAGGCCCAGGCTGAGCAGGCTGACGACAAGCACGATGCCGATGGCTTCGGCGACGGCTTCGACAAAATCGTCCACGGAGTGGGCAACCGCGCCCGGCATGCTGGTTACCGTGGAGAGCTTGAGCCCGGCGGGCAGGCGCGCCTGGATCCTGGCGAGCTGCTGGTCCAGGTTCCTGCCCAGCGCGATGACGTCGGCGCCGGTTTGCATCGTGATGCCAATGCCCAGGACCGATGCGCCACCCACCCGCATGAGCTGGCTGGGCGGATCGTCGTAGCCGCGGCGCACGGTGGCGATGTCGCCCAGTCGCAGCTCGCGACCATTGACGCGCAGCACGGTTGCGCGGATCGCGTCGACGTTGTCGTACTGACCGCTGGGCCGGACAAAAACACGATCGGATCCATTGGTATAGCTGCCCGACGCCGCGACGGCGTTCTGTTGCCCGATCACAGTGGCCAGATCCTGCACCGACAGTCCCAGACGGGCGATGCGGGCGTTATCGAGCTCGATGAAGATGTGCTGGTTCTGGTCGCCGATGAGGTCCACTTTGCCCACGCTGGCCACGCGCAGCAGTTCGGCTCGCACCTCCTCGGCCGTATCGTGCAGCTGGGCGTACGAATAGCCATCACCTTCGAGCGCGATGATGTTGGTGTAGACGTCGCCGAACTCGTCGTTGAAGAAGGGGCCGATCAGACCCTGGGGCAATTGGGCGGCCATGTCGGCCACCTTCTTGCGCGCGAGGTACCAGGTGTAGGGCACCTCGCTGGGCGGGACGGAGTCGCGCACGTTGAAGAAAATCTGCGTCTCGCCCGGTCGCGAATAGCTGCGCAGGAAGTCCACATTGGGCGTTTCCTGCAGCTTGCGCGCGATGCGGTCGCTGACTTCTTCCTGCATCTGGCGCGCGGTGGCACCGGGCCATTGCGC
Source organism: uncultured Burkholderiales bacterium (assembly GCA_903871435.1). GTDB lineage: Bacteria > Pseudomonadota > Gammaproteobacteria > Burkholderiales > Burkholderiaceae_F > GJ-E10. The sequence goes on from CAIQGU010000329.1 coordinate 3,250, forward strand.
CTGGATCACCATCACCTTGAAGGTGAATGGCGGATCTTCCGATTGCGACAGGCGCGTGTAGGAGAACATCCCCAGCACGGCCACCACCACCATGACGAAGACGACGAGGCTGCGGTGACGCAACGCCCAGGCCGAGAGATTGAAGCTGTGGTTCACGGGCGCTCGCCCATGGTGGCGCGCTCGCCGCGCGGCGCGACGGGATTGACCCGCTCGCCGGCGTTTACGGCATGCACCCCTTGCACCACTACACGGTCGGTGGCCGTGAGGCCGCCCGCGAGCGTGACGGTGTCGGCATCGAACGCGGCGACCTCCACCTTGCGCAGTGCGAGCGTGCTGTCGGCCGGGTTGATCACCCAGACAGCCGTGGCCGCACCCTCGTGAAAGAGCGCCGACGCCGGCACGACGAGGCGGGGCGCGCCGCTGACCGCGGTAAAGTTCGCGGTCGCCGTGGTCCCCAGGCGCGCCTGGGCGGGTTGTGCCAGGGCAAGCTTCACACGGAAGGTGCGGCTCTGCGGGTCGGCAACCTCGGCGATGTCGCGCACCTGGGCGCGCAGGGGCGGCGCGCCGGGCGGCTGCGCGGCGAGCGTCACGTTCGCCGCCTGGCCGCGGTGGACTTCCCCGATGCGGTTCTCCGGCACGTCGACGACCACATCGGCTTCGCCGGTCCAGGCCAGGCCCAGTACGGCTTGGCCAGTCTTGACCACGGCGCCCACCTCGGCGCTTTCGCTGGTGATGAAGCCGTCATGATCCGCGCGCAGTTCGGTGTATTGGGATTGGTGCTCGGCCACCGCCAGTTCCTGGCGTCGCTGGTCCACCTCGGCTTGCGCAACGGCGAAACCGCTGTCGCTTTGTTCCGCCTCGGCGTGGCTGACCAGGTCTTCCTTCAACTGCGCCGCGTTGCGGTCGCGCTGCTGGCGTGCCAGGACCAGGCGGTTTTCCGCGGCGGCCAAGGCTGCGCGGGCGGCGGCGGCGCTTGCCTTGCTGTCGCCGGGGTCGATTTGCGCCAGCAACTGCCCGGCGCGTACGCGATCGCCCAGGTGCGCGGGGCGGGCCAGTATCTTGCCGTCGATGCGAAAAGCCAGCACGGACTCGAAACGTGCGCGCACTTCGCCGGAATAGGCGCTGGTGCCTGCGGCGGCTTGCGCCGTGGGCAGCGCGGCGATGACGGTAGGGGGTGCGGAGGCAGGTGGCGCTTCGCGCGAGCAGGCCGCCAATACAACGGCGGTAAGATC
>CAIQGU010000330.1 GCA_903871435.1 uncultured Burkholderiales bacterium
CCGAGACCCTGAACTGGCTCAATCGCGCGTTTGGCAAACCACCGGAGGCGCATCCCTTCATCGATGCACTCGGGCCCTGGCTGGGATTGTTGTTGCTGGGCGTAGTCGCACTGGCCTGGCCGCTGGCGGCTCTGCTGCCTTGCCTGACCGGTAGCGTGGCAGCGGCGCCGCTGGCCGACGCGCCGCCACGCCGCCGCTGGTGGCGCTGGCGCGGGGGCGCGCCCATCACCCTGCTGCCCGCCCTCCTCACCCCGCTGATACTGTGGCCCGTGCCCAGCGACTTTCTGCCGATCCTGCTGGGCGACTACCTGGTGTTGCACTTCACTGTGTACGGACTGCTCACCATCGCAGGACTGCTGTTGCTGGGGCAACGGCCACCCACAATCGCGCCGGGCAGGAGCGCGGCGCTCTGGATGACCATTGCGCTCGCGACCGCGTATGCCCTTTTTGCCGTGGGCGTGCCGCTTAACGCATACGTCTTCAATACCCAGCCCACCGCCGTGCGCCTGCCCCTCATCCTGGCCATGAGCGTGGGCACGATGGTCTATTTCCTGGCCGATGAATGGCTCACCCGCGATCCGGGCGCCCCGCCCGGCGCCTACCTCGTGAGCAAGATCGCGTTCCTGGTGTCCCTGATGGCGGCCATTGCGCTCAATCCGCACCGCCTGTTCTTCCTGGCGATCATCGTGCCGGCCATCTTGCTGCTTTTCATCATTTACGGCCTGTTCAGCCGCTGGGTCTACCGAAGCACCGGCTACCCCGCGGTTGCCGCCGTCGCCAACGCGCTCGCGTTTGGCGCATTCATCGCCGTGACGTTTCCGCTGGTTTCCTGACCCCGGCGCATGCGTGGAACGCCAGGCAAGGCAGAGCCTGCATCAAGGGCCCACGGCTTCAATGGTCCGCGGCGTCAATTACCTGGCTCGTGCATCGCCTTCAGGGTCGACCGGCTGTGCATCACGGCGGCGTGCTCGCTCGCCGGCTCATGATGGCGCATCAAAAACCGGTAGGCGATTCCGCCAACGGCCAGGCCGATCAACCAGCCGATATCGATGCCCCCCAGGGCCCGCGCTACCGGACCCATCACCACGTCCGGTATGACGATGAACGGCAGGCTGGCGGCAAATCCGGTGAAGTACGCAAGCAGCCCGGCAAATCGCCACTGGCCGTAGATGCCCGCGGGGTCGAAGAGGTGCGTCACCGCATAGCCGCCGCGGCGCACGAAGTAATAGTCGGTGAGATTGATCGCCGTCCAAGGTGCCAGCAGGTACAGCATCACGACGAAGAGTTCGTTCACCGCCTCGACGCCATCGGTGCCGAACTTGAGCGCCAGCGCCAGCGCGGCCAGTCCGAGCACGAGGATGACCACGATGCGCATGCGCTGCGTCGGCTGCAGCTTGCGCAGCGAGTCCATGGCCGTGACCACCGTCAGCATCCCGCTGTAGGCATTCATGCCCATGGTGGCCACCAGTGCCGCCACCGATGCCAGCGCCGCGGCGGCACCGTAGCCCACGAAGATGCGATCACCTGCCAGGGAGAGCGCCACCAGCGGATCCGCCGAACCGATGCGCGTGGCCAGCCAGGCGCCCAGCGCGATCAGCCAGACCGCGGAACCCGCGGCGCCCAGGAAGACCGAGGTTATGACCTGCCGCCGCGGCGTGTTGGCGGGCAGGTAGCGCGAATAGTCCGATACGTAGGTGGCATACGTGATGTTGTAGCTGGCACCGGCGGCTATCTCGGTGAAGAACGCCACGGCATTGAAGCCAAAGGTCTTGCCCGCCAGCACGGGCGTGCCACTCGTCGCGGCCGCCACGGTCAGCACCAGGAACAGCGGCAGGCTCACCCAGAACAGCAACTTGAAGACCTTGTGCAGCCAGTCATGGCCCCAGATGGCCAGTACGGCCGCCAGCACCGTAACGGCGACAGCGAGCGCCAGCGGCTGCCAGCCCAGCAGGGCCGAAACGCCATTGGTGATGAGTATGGTGTCGACCACATTGAAGCCGACATAGGTCACTAAAGTGGCAAAGAGCGGCAGGATGACGCCCCGGTAGCCGAACTGGGCCCGCGACTGGATCATCTGCGGCAGGCCCATTTCGGCGCCCTGGTTGGCGTGAAAGGCCTGGAAGATGGTGCCGATGAAGATTCCGATGGCGCCGCCCAGCGCGGTCCACCCGAGCGCCAGTCCCATGCTGGGACCGATGAAGCCGATGGCGATCGTGAAGAAATGGAAGTTGCCCAGGAACCAGAACTTGCCCTGGTCGGCCACCGTTCCATGCCGCGCATGTTCCGGGACCCAATCGATGGAGCGGGTCTCGATGCCCGAGCCAAAACCGCGCTTGCGGGACGCTGCTTCGCTCACTGCTGGCTCCTGTGGATGAAAATCGGCGGCGCCGAGGCTAGCACAGGGTCTGTGACGCCGCGTCGCTGTCGCGCGACGGCGTATCGGGGTGATCCACCCGGTCGAGGAAGGCCTCGGCCTCGGCGACGATCGCCGCTTTACGGGCATCGGGCCACGCCGACAGCGTGCGGTAGGGCATGGCCAGGCGCGCATTGCCGCCCAGCTGCCCGGCTTGCCGGATGAGAAAGGCCCAGTACAGATAGTTGAACGGGCAGGCTTTTGGTCCGGTCTTTTGCTTGACGTCGTAGGCGCAGCCCGAGCAGTAATCCGACATGCGATCGATATAAGCCCCAGATGCCGCATAAGGCTTGGACGCCATGAGGCCGCCATCGGCAAAGACCGCCATGCCTAGCGTATTGGGCATTTCCACCCACTCGAAGGCATCCGCGTAGACCGCCAGATACCAGCGCTCGATTTCCTGCGGCGCAATGCCCGCCAGCAAGGCGAAGTTGCCGGTGACCATCAGGCGCTGGATGTGGTGCGCGTAGGCGTGTTTCATGGTGCTGCCAATGGCGTCGTTCAGGCAACGCATGGACGTCTTTCCGGTCCAGTAGAACGCCGGCAGCCTGCGGGTCGCCTGCAGGGCATTGCCCTGCGCGTAGTCCGGCATGCGCATCCAGTACACGCCGCGCACGTATTCGCGCCAGCCCAGGATCTGGCGCACGAATCCTTCCACGGCGTTGAGTGGCGCCGCGCCGGCGCGCCACGCCGCTTCGGCCGCACGGCAAACCTCGCGCGGGGAAAGCAAACCGATATTCAAAGCCGGGGCCAGGAGGGAATGAAAGAGTAACGGCGAGCCCGCCTTCATGGCGTCCTGGTAATCGCCAAAGCTCGGCAGACCCTGCGCCAGAAAATCGTCCAGTGCCAGGAGAGCGTCCGCGCGTGTTACCGGCCATGCAAATGTGGCCAGTTCCCCGCAATGATCGGGAAAGTTCTTCTCAACCAGCGCCATGACCGCCCGTGTGACGGCATCGGGCGCAAAGCGGCGCCGCGCGGGCAAGGCAAGGCGCGCGGGCAGGCTCTTGCGGTTGGCCGTGTCGTAGTTCCACTCCCCGCCGGCTGGTTGCCCATCGTCGATGAGGATGCCGTGCTCGCGCCGCATTTCGCGGTAGAAATGTTCCAGCCGCCAGCCGCGCCGCCCGTCCGCCCACCGGGCGAAGCGGGCGCGGCTCGCGAAAAAGCGCCCGTCGGGGCGCAGCTCCACCGGCAGCCCGATGTGTGATGACCAGGACCGGGCAAGTTCCTGCACCCGCCATTCCGAGGGTTCGGTGAGGACGATACAACGCGGCCGATGGCGGGCGACCGCGCGCGCCACCTCCCCCGTGAAGTCGCCGGTATTGCCGGGCGCATCGAGCGCAACGTAGTCGACGACAATGCCGCGCTGACGCAGTTCCTCGGCAAAGTGCCGCATGGCCGACAGCACCAGAACGATCTTCTGCTTGTGGTGCCGGACCTGCACCCCCTCCTCGCGCACCTCCATCATCAGCACAATGTCGCGGGCAGGATCGATATCCTCGAGCGCCGACAGGTCCATTGACAGCTGATCGCCCAGAACCACCCGCAGCACGGTCATCGCGGCACCACCGTGTGCGCCCGTGCGGCCTGGCGCCCTTTGTCATTGTGATTGCGTAGGCGGTAGGGCAACAGCGTCACCATGGCACGGCGTCCCCCCGCCAGTCGAAGAACCCGCCGCTGGACGCCGCCGTCAGCTGCTCGATGACGCCCAGCAGGTTGCGGGCGGCCGCCGCCGGTTGATGGACCTCGAGGCCTGTCGCGGCAAAGGGCGCAGAAAGCGCCGTGCTCACGGTACCGGGATGCAGCGCAATGCACAGCGCATCCGGAGACCGGCGCGCAAGTTCAATGGCTGCGGTGTGCACGAGTTGATTGAGCGCCGCCTTGGATGCGCGGTATGAATACCACCCGCCGATGCGGTTATCGCCAATGCTGCCCACGCGGGCAGAGAGCGTGGCGAACACCGCCCTGCCCGTTCGGGGCAGCGCCGGCAGCACGTGCTTCATGATCAGTGCGGGGCCGGTGGCATTGATGGCAAAGGACCGCGCCAAGTGCGCGGCATCCAACTGCCGCCAGCTCTTCTCCGGGCCCTGCTGGCCGTCATGCAGGAAGCCGGTGGCGTCGATCACGAGCCGCAGCTCGCCCAGGCGGGCGGCAAATTCCACGCACGCCGCGATGCTGCCTTCGTCCAGCAGGTCGAATGCGGGCGTGGTTCCGCGGCCCAAGCCAACAACGTGCCGGTATCGGTGCGACGCTGAAATCGCTTCGTGCAATGAGCGCCCGATTCCGCCAGTGGCACCGAAAACCACCGCTACGCCGGCTGGCGGCTTGTGGCCTGCATCAGCGGCGGTCATCGAGGGTTCGGGAATTCCATCGGCAGGCATCACGTGGGTCCGTTGAAGATAGTGTCAACAAAATGCGTACGTCAACGCACCGATAATTGACGGGATGCAAACGTAGACTGGTCGCGTGTTCCCGCTGTTTGAAACGCAATGTCCACTGCGGTGAGGCGTCGACACCAAGCTTCACAAGACCCCTTTTGTACCAGAGACCAACCATGAAGACTGGTCAACAATTGCAACAGGACGTGATGACCGACCAGGAAGTGCCGGGCATCAGGACAGTGGAAAACGATCGGC
>CAIQGU010000331.1 GCA_903871435.1 uncultured Burkholderiales bacterium
AGTTGGCACCAGCAAAATGGCAACGCGCCGCCGAGGAAACAGCAATCCATAGGCCAGCAGCAGCCCAAACACGCCGCCCGAGGCGCCCACGATGGCGTTGCCCGAATGCGTGAAGCGGGCAAACATCAGTTCGGCCACGCCGGCCGCCAGCACGCAGGTGAAGTAATAGATCAGAAAACGCTTCACGCCCCAGACGCGTTCCACGTCGCCACCGAACATGAGCAGGCCGAACATGTTGACGATGATGTGCAGCTCGCCGGCATGCAGGAAGGCGTAGGTGAAGATCTGCCAGGGGTAGAAACCCGGCCCGCCCGTGACCTCGGAGCCTATGGGCCAAAGCGCCAGCAGGCGCACGATCCCGCCATCGCCCTGGCCCAGCAGCAGGAAGACCGCCACGTTGATCCCCAGGAGAACCTGGGTACCGCGGGGTAGGGAGAACATGATTGTGGGTTCCGCGGTTACGCGCTGGGGCTCAGTCGTCGAAGACCGGGGACTCAACGCCCAGAACCTTGTGCAGCTTGGGCGACGTGGTGGTGTACTGCAGGTGGATGGCTTTGTCCGGGAAGATGCGCGGCGCGGCACCAAAAGCGGCCAATGCGGCCTCGTGGAATCCCGAGAGAATGAGCTTCTTCTTGCCGGGGTAGATGTTGATATCGCCAACCGCGTAGATGCCCGGGACGCTGGTCTCGAAGGTCTCGGTATTGACCTTCACCTGCTTGCGTTCAATATCGAGACCCCAGTGGGCAATGGGCCCCAGCTTGGGCGAGAGACCAAAGAAAACCAACAGGACATCCAGCGGCACCAGGCGCGTGACCCCGTCCACGCCGATCACCTTGAGCGCGACCAGCCGGTCATGACGCTCCTCGAAGCCGGTGACCTGCCCCACCAGGAACTGCATCTGCAGGTGCTCGCACAGTTCGCGCATCCGGGCGACGCTGGCCGGCGCCGCGCGAAACCCGTCGCGCCGGTGCAGAAGAATGACGCTGCCCGCCTGGTGCGGGCCTTCCTGCGCAAAATTCAGGGCCCAGTCCAGTGCGGAATCGCCGCCACCGGCAATGACCAGGTCTTTGCCGGCAAAGTCCGCCGGATGCTTCACCCGGTAGAACAGCTGGCTGTCGTGGAATTTCTCAATGCCCGGCACGCGCAGCGGGCGCGCTTCGAAGGCACCGACGCCGGCGGCGATAAAAATGGTGCGGGCGAGAAAGTGCGTATCGCGCGAGGTGCGCACGCGAAAGCGGCCGTCCTGCTGCTGCGCCACTTCGGTAACCGTCTGGCCCAGGTGAAAGGTGGCGCCAAAGGGGGCGATCTGCTTGAGGAGCGATTCGGTGAGTTCACGCCCGGTACAAACGGGCACCGCAGGAATGTCGTAAATGGGCTTGTCCGGGTAGAGCTCGATGCATTGCCCACCCACGTAGGCCAGGGAATCGACCACGTGCGCCTTGATCTCCAGCAGTCCCAGTTCGAACACCTGGAACAGTCCCACGGGTCCCGCACCGATGATGAGGGCATCGGTCTCGATGACGGCAAGCACGGGCGCGGCAGGCGGGTTTGCGGGCTCGTGTGGGCTGTTCATGGCAAAAATGGGGACAAAAAATGGGCGACAGGTACAACGGCGCAAGCCCGAGATTGTAAAGCCTCGCACCTCAACGGGCCCTGGCTGTTGAGGCAGCGCACCGCGATCCACCATTCGGTGCATGGCTAGGTGTGCGCAATGCACCTATCATTCACTGGGTTGGCGCTTGGTGGCAGCCGGCGGCAGCAGCCGATGGTGCCAGCCCCAGCCAGTCCAGAGGCGGGCGCCCCAGGTAAACGGAAATCGCGGGAGAACAAGACAGCATGTGTGGAATCGTCGGAGCAGTAGCGCAGCGGGACGTCATCCGTCTCATGGTGGAAGGCTTGCGCCGGCTTGAATATCGCGGCTATGACTCCTGCGGCATTGCCTTCCATGGCGCCCAGGGCCTGCAGCGGGTGCGCAGCGTGGCCCGCGTGGCCGAACTCGACGCGCAAAGCGCCGGTCTCAGTGCCCACAACGGCATCGCCCACACCCGCTGGGCAACCCATGGCGCGCCCACCACGGGCAATGCCCACACGCACTATTCCGGCGGGCCCGGAGGCCCCGCGTCCGACAAACGCCCGGCCCATATCGCATTGGCACATAACGGCATCATCGAGAACTACGAAGTGCTGCGCACCGAACTCAAGGCGGCCGGCTATGTCTTCGAGAGCCAGACCGATACCGAGGTCATCGCGCACCTCGTGGATCACCTCTACGAAGGCGACATCTTCATCGCCGTGCAACAGGCCGTGCGGCGCCTGCACGGCGCCTACGCCATTGCGGTCCTCCACCAGAAGGAACCGCAGCGCGTCATCGGCGCGCGCGCCGGCAGCCCGCTGGTGGTGGGTCTGGGCAAGGGGGAAAACTTCCTCGCGTCCGATGCGCTGGCGCTGGCCGGCACGACGGACCGTTTCATGTACCTCCAGGACGGCGACGTGGTCGACCTGCAGCTCGCGAAGGTGCAAATCGTCGACGGCGAAGGCAAGGCCGCGGTGCGCCCGGAGCGGCAGATGGCAGCTTTCTCCGCTGCAGTCGAGCTGGGACCGTATCAGCACTATATGCAGAAGGAGATTTTCGAGCAGCCCAAGGCCATAGCCGATACGCTGGACCAGACCGACACCATCGATCCGGGCCGCTTCGGCGAGATCGCGCCCGACGTCCTGCGGCGCATCGACAGTGTGCTGATCCTCGCCTGCGGCACCAGCTACTACGCCGGCTGCGTGGCGCGTTACTGGATAGAGGCCATTGCCCAGATACCCGTCAACGTGGAAATTGCCAGCGAATACCGCTACCGGCCAACGGTGCCCAACCCCAACAGCCTGGTGGTGGTGATATCGCAATCCGGCGAAACGGCGGACACGCTGGCCGCCCTCAAGCACGCCGAGCGCCAGGGCATGAAGCAGACGCTGGCCATCTGCAACGTGGGTTCCAGCGCCATGGTGCGCGAGACCGCCCTCACCTTCCTCACCCGCGCCGGCACGGAAATTGGCGTGGCTTCCACCAAGGCGTTCACCACGCAGTTGGTGGCGCTCTACCTGCTGGCCAATTCCATTGCCAAATGCAAGGGCCGACTGGGCAGCGACGCAGAGGCCGAAGCCGTTCGCAGCCTGCGTCATCTGCCCGCGGCCGTGCAAAGCGTGCTGGCACTGGAGCCGCAGATCATTGCCTGGAGCGAGACGTTCGCGAAAAAGGAACACGCGCTCTACCTGGGGCGCGGCCTGCATTACCCCATCGCGCTCGAGGGTGCGCTCAAGCTCAAGGAGATCAGCTACATCCACGCCGAGGCCTATCCGGCCGGCGAACTCAAGCACGGCCCGCTGGCTCTGGTGACGGACGCCATGCCGGTAGTCACCGTGGCACCCAACGACCTATTGCTGGAAAAGCTCAAGAGCAACATGATGGAAGTGCGGGCGCGCGGCGGCGAACTGTATGTATTTGCCGATGGCGACACGCGCATCGGGCCCGACGAGGGCATCCACGTGATCCGCATGCCGGAACACTATGGTGATCTATCGCCCATACTTCACGTGGTGCCGCTGCAGTTGCTGGCCTATCACACGGCAGTGGCGCGGGGGACTGACGTGGACAAGCCGCGGAACC
>CAIQGU010000332.1 GCA_903871435.1 uncultured Burkholderiales bacterium
ATCAGGTCGAGGAACTGCAGGCCGCGGTTGGTGTACTTCTTGGCGATGGAGATCACCAGGCGCAGGTTGGCCTCGGTCATCTCGCGCTTGGCCTTGCGGGCCTTGGCTTCGCCGGTGGCCATCTGCTTGTAGACCTCGCGCAGGTCTTTGAGCGGCAGCACCACGCGCTTTTGCAGCGCGCCCAGCTTGCTCTGCAGTTCGTGCACGGCCGGCAGGTTACGGCGCAGCACCTCGGCGTACGGGGCGTCGCTTTCGGCCTCGCGCGTGACCCAGCGGGAATTGGTCTCCGCGCCCGGGAAATGCTTGAGGAAGTGCGGACGGGGCATGCCGCACTTGTTGACCATGATGTCGTAGATCTTCTTTTCGATGCCGCGCACTTCTTCGACCTGGCTGCGCAGCGAGTCGCATAGCTTTTCCACCATCTTGGCGGTGAAGCGCAGCGACATCAGTTCCTCGAGGATCATCTCCTGGGCCTTGGAATAGGCCTTGGACTTGTAGCCTTCCTTCTCGAAGGCGACGCGCATCTTCTCGAAGAGCTTGCCCACGCGCTCGAAGCGCTCCAGCGCCCGGACCTTGAGCTCGTCGAGCTGCGCAGCGGTCATGCCGCTGGCGCCGATATCGGTGTTCTCGTTCTCTTCGCCCTCTTCCTCGTCGGAATCGGATTCGGCCGCGGCCGTGGGGAATTCTTCGGCGTCGGGATCGACCAGGCCATCGACCACTTCATCGATGGGGATCTGCCCGCCGCTGATGCGCTCGCCGTGGGCCAGGATTTCCGCCACGGTCGTTGGGCAGGCGGAGATGGCCATCACCATGTGCTTGAGGCCGTCTTCGATGCGCTTGGCGATCTCGATTTCGCCCTCGCGCGTGAGCAGTTCCACCGAACCCATTTCGCGCATGTACATGCGCACGGGATCCGTGGTGCGGCCAAATTCCGCATCTACTGTGGAGAGCGCGGCTTCGGCTTCTTCCTCGGCATCGTCGTCGGTTGCGGCTGCCGGAACGTTCTCGTTCATCAGCAGAGTTTCGGCGTCGGGGGCCTGGTCATAGACCTGGATGCCCATGTCGCCAAACGTGCTGATGATGGCGTCGATGGCTTCGGCATCGACGAGGTTGTCGGGCAGGTGATCGTTGATTTCGGCGTAGGTGAGGAAGCCGCGTTCCTTGCCCAGCTTGATCAGGGCTTTCAACTTGTTGCGGCGGGCTTCCAGGTCTTCCTGCGAGCCCTGATAACTGCGCTCGAGCGCTTCTTTGAGCGCGCGCTCCTTGGCGCGCCGGTCCTTGGCGCGCTGCTTGGGGTTCATTTTCTCGGCAACCTGCACACCGGGATCGACACCGTCGTCACGGGCCTCGGGAACAGCATCGCCGCCATCGGCGGCGCCGGGGTCGCGCGGGGCCTTGGCCTTGGCTGCGGGAGTCTTGGCGGCCGTCTTGACGGCGGCCTTGGGCGCGACAGCGGCAGCGGATGCCACCGGCGTGACCTTGCCTTCGGCAGCGTGTGTCGGCTCGGCCTTGGCCTTGGCGGTGGGACGGGCCGAGGACACCGTCTTTTTTGCGGCGCTCACGGTCTTCAATGCGGAAACCTTCTTCTTCGGCACTACCGTCGTCTTGGCTTTGGTCATCTAGCGGTCCCCAATGGAATTCGAATACCGGATTGCGAATAAAAATGCGCTCTGCTGGCGACCCGGGCTCGCAGGAACCCAAGGGGCCAGAAAATCTTGATGAAACGTGGTGCCATTTACAAGCCGGGAGACGGCAGGTGCGCGCTGAAGATCGTGACCCCGGTACGCCAAAAACCCCGGCCCCGGGTGCTGGACCACGGCAACGGACGCGGGTTCCGTGCGCGGCACAATCAAACGCCCTGCTTACTACCAAACTTGCGGATGCGCCGCTACGGGGCGCGAGGGGAGGCTGAGCCTCCAGGCAATTCGCGCGATGGCGAATGCAATTTGAGGCCGAATTATATCAGGAAACAGGTGGTTGAGTAACGTTGATCACACGGTCTTGTCATATCCATTTGTCACGCAGCCGGCTTGCGTGCCTGCTGCAGTTCGGCCCGGCGGGCGGCCAGTTCGCGATAGCGCTCCCGTGCCGTGTCCGACATATCCTCGCTGGCGATGCGGTCCATCTCGCTGCGTACGCGTTCTTCCTCGATGGCCAAGAAGCCGGCGCGTAATTCCTCCTTGGCCAGTTCCTCGTCATCCTCGCCATGCAGGTCGCGGGCGGCCAGGTTGCGGTATTCGGCGATGTACTGGCTTTGTGACAGCGCTTCGAGCACCGATCCGCTGTGCGCCGAGGCTGCGCTGGTGCCTGCGCGCCACACCTCGGCCAGCTGGCGATCCAGGTCGGCATCGCCGTCCACCGCCAAGGCCGCGATCTGGGCATTGAACTCTCGC
>CAIQGU010000333.1 GCA_903871435.1 uncultured Burkholderiales bacterium
TCGATCAAATCGGGACGCGGCCGCATCATCGACTAAAGCGCCCCGGCGGCCCCAAGCCCATTCCCGGCTAAACTGCCTGCATGACCGCATCGTTCCGCCACACCGGCGCAGCACTGATGTTTACGCTGGCCGGCGTGACGTTGATCGCCGGGGCGAAGGCTGCCGAGCCCGGAGCGCCGGCGCAAAGGCAGGCGGGCGCGGTGGCCGAGAAGATCCTTTCACCCAGCGCCCAGCGGGCCTACGAAACGGCGCGCGACAAGCTCGTCCAGGTCCGCACCCTTTTACGCGACCAGGACAGCCAGGCGTCCGTAGGCTCGGGGTTTCTCGTCAGCGCCGACGGCCTGATCATCACCAACTATCACGTGGTCAGCCAGATCGCGCTGCAGCCCCAGCGCTACCGCCTTACGTACACCCGCGCCGGTGGCGCCAGCGGCGCGCTGCAATTGCTGGCCTTCGACGCGGTCCACGACCTGGCGCTGGCGCGCATGCAGGCGCCCGATCCGCTGGCGGTAAAAGGCGCTGCGCCGGGAGCCGCAACTGCGCCCGTAACCTACGGCACGCTGGATTTTCGCCCGCACGCCCAGGCACTGGCCAACGGCGAACGGATCTTCTCGCTGGGCAATCCTCTCGACATCGGTTTTGCCGTGCTCGAAGGCAACTACAACGGCCTGGTGACCCGCAGCTTCTATCCGCAGATCTTTTTTGCCGGGGCGCTGAGCCCGGGAATGAGCGGCGGACCCGCGCTTGATGGCCAGGGCCGCGTCATCGGCGTGAACGTCGCCACGCGGCTCGACGGCCAGGAGGTGAGCTTCCTGGTTCCCGCGCAGTTCGCCGAAGACCTGCTGGAACGTGGCCGCAATGCGCGCCCCATTACCGGCGACTCCTACCCTGAGCTCACACGCCAACTGCAAGCCCACCAGGCGAGTCTCGTCGACCGCTTCCTGGCGCTGCCCTGGCGCAGTGCCGGCCACGCGCGCTACCGCATACCGGTTCCGCAGGAGGATTTCATGCGCTGCTGGGGCGCCAGCTCGCGGGCCGAATCCAAGGGCATGGATTTCCAGAGCTCCGAATGCCACATGGACAGTGCGCTGTTCGTCAGCGACCAGTTGCGCACCGGCAATATCACCGTGCGCCACGAAACCTTTGATGGCAGCAAGCTGGGAACGCTGCGCTTTGCCCAGTTCTATTCCAACCGCTTTGCCGGCAAGCGGGTGGCCGGGGGGGCATCCACCACGGCGCCCGCCTGCCGGGAAGCCTTCACGGACCTGGAGGGGCTGCCCGCTCGTACGGTAGTCTGCATGAGCGCCTACCGCAAGCTCAAGGGCCTGTACGACGTGTCGGTGCTGGTAGCGACGGTGGATGCCAACCAGCAGGGCGCGCAGGGGCGGCTGGATGCGCGCGGCGTCGATTTCGACAATGGCCTGCGGCTCATTGACTATTACCTGCGCGGTTTCGGATGGAACGGATCGCACTGATCGAGGTTCTGGACTTCGAGGGCCGCTACCAGCACGCGGTCCCGGTGAGCCATTGGCCCGTTACCGTGGGCCGTGCGCTCGATTGCGATGTCGTACTCCATGACCCGCACGTGGCCGCCCATCATTTGACGCTGGAGCTGGCGGGCGGCGATGCGGGCCCGCCTGCCGGATTGCACGTAGTGGCAGGACGGACCCGCAACGGCGTGCGCGTCACCGCGCATCGCCACAGCCAGCGCCTCGCGGCCGGGGAGCGGGCACCCTTGCCCGCCGGAGCCGTCTGCCATATCGGGCGCGGCGCGCTGCGCGTGCGCCTCGCCGGTGACGCGGTTGCGGACGAGGAACTCCTCGACCATCCCGACGGGCAGCTGCAGACGCTCCTGACCGTCCTGGCGTGCGCGGTGCTGGCACTTTGGCTTACGGCCCAGCACTGGCTGCAGAACGAACCCGGAGCCGCCTGGGACAAATACCTGCCGCCGCTGCTGGGGACGGCGGTGGGCGTGGTGACGTGGGCGGCGCTATGTGGCCTTGCCTCGAAGATCTTCCAGCGTCATTTTCGTTTCGCACCGCATCTGCGCGTGCTGCTTGTCTTCCTGCTGGTCAGCCTGGCCGCCGACCTGATACTGGTGCTGGCCGCCTATGCGTTTTCGCTGCCACTGCTCAGCCACATCCGCGGATGGGTGGAAATTACCTTGTTGGCGGCGCTGCTGAGCGCCCATGTGGGCTTGCTGCAACCAGGCAACGACCGCACCGTACGGATCTGCTTTGCCGCCCTGTGCGTGGCGGTTCTGGGCATCAACGGCGCCCTCAGCTGGCGTCACCACCAGCGCCTTTTTGACGAACAGTTTGCCGCCGGCCTGCCCCCACCCGCGGTACGGCTGGTTCCAGTACGGCCGGTTGACGCCTTCCTGGCGGAGGTACGTGCCGCGCGCGGCACGTTGGAAAAGCGCGCCCAGGAAGACGACGACAGCGACACCAGCGACGCTGAGGATTAAGACGGCCGTTGACTAGCTCAAGGGCCATCCCGCCCGATTGTGGGGTGCGCCGCCGGGTGGGCGCTATTCCCGCCAGAAGTACAGCAGGCCGCACAAGCCCAACCCCACCAGGTAAACCGCCCACGTTTGGCTGACTATGTACGGAAAAACCATGAGGGCAACGCCAGTGACCATCGGCCCAACCAGGATATTTTTGCGGCCGTAATTGAACGCAACAAGGCCGATGAGGCCAAATACAATACCGGCGAAGAGGATGGCGGGGGACGGCAGGCTCATTTTCGGTGAAGGCGCCCTAAGTTCTGGCAACGCTAGCGCCCGTTGGCGGTGGCATTGCCGACAATACCCCGACGGACTTGAAATATGGCGGGGCGGCCACACCTTAGGCCTTGTGGAAAGCCCGGACGGGGTCGCGCTTCGCTACACTGCCCGCAGGCAATTTGAGATCAACCGAGGAAAGCACGCAAAATGTACGAAACCCTTGCAACCCGCACAGTCGGCGACTCCGCCGAGTCGCGCGTACTCAAGAACACCTACACGCTGCTGGCGGCAACGCTGCTGTTCACCGCTGGCGTCACCTGGGTCACCCGGGATATTGCCCTGCCGGGCTGGGCCTATCTGGCCAGCATTATCGGCAGCTTCGGCCTGCTGTTCGCTGTCATCGGACTGCGCAATTCGGCCTACGGCTTGCTGGCGCTCTTCGGCTTCGCCGGCCTGGAAGGCCTGAGCCTGGGTCCGGTGATCAACGGCTATCTGCACACGCCCAACGGCAGCACGACGGTAGCCGAGGCCTCCGGCCTTACGGCGCTGGCGTTCCTGGCCTTGTCCGCCTACGTGCACGTCACGCGCCGCGACTTCAGCGCCCTGCGCGGCATGCTGTTCGTGGGCCTCATCGTCGTGCTGGTGGCCAGCATCATCGGCATCTTCGTGCCGTCGCAGGCCTACCAGATGGCCATCGCCGGCGTGAGCGCGCTGCTGTTTTGCGGCTATATCCTGTATGACACCTCGGAGA
>CAIQGU010000334.1 GCA_903871435.1 uncultured Burkholderiales bacterium
AAGCGCGCGGCCTACGATCAGGTAGGAGACAAATACCGCAATGGCGAGGCTTTCGAACCGCCACCCGAATGGGGTAGCGGTTTTGCCTACAGTGGTCGCGGCGACAGCGCGGGTGATGACACGGACTTCAGCGATTTCTTCTCATCGCTTTTTGGACGTGGCGGCGGCGTGCATGCCAACGGCCACGCGGGGGGCGGGTCCTTTGGCGGACACGCGCCCGCGCAAGGTGCCGACCGCCACGCGCGCATCGTGATCGACCTGCAGGATGCCTACCGGGGTGCGAGCCGCACCATCACCCTGCGGGTGCCGGCCGTAGACGGGAAGGGGCACGCGGCCATACAAGAGAAGCAGCTTGCCGTGAACATTCCCCGCGGCGTGCGGGCCGGCCAGCACCTGCGCCTTGCGGGACAGGGGAGCGCCGGGAGCGGGGGCCTGCCAGCCGGTGACTTGTACCTGGAAATTGCGATCAATACGCCGGCGCCCTATCGCCTCGACGGAGCGGATGTGTACATGGACTTGCCCGTAGCACCCTGGGAAGCGGCGCTGGGCGCCACGGTGACGGCGCCCACTCCGGATGGCTCGGTGCAACTCACGATCCCGCCAGGATCGGCGCCGGGACGCAAGCTGCGCCTGCGTGGGCGCGGTCTCCCGGCCACTTCAGCGGGCGCGGCCGCCGGCGACCTGTATGCGCTGCTCAAGCTTGGATTACCCCCATCGGATACCGATGCAGAGAAGGCCGCGTATGCCGAAATGGCACGCGCGTTTCCACACTATGCCCCGCGGGGGGCATTGGAGGCTTGAACAGCATGGCACAAATCACCGGATACATTTTTGACGCCGTCGTTGTCGAAGGCGATACGGCCTTCACGCTGCCCGCACTCTGCCGCGCGTGCGGCCTCGACAGCAAACAGCTCATGGCCCTGGTAGCCGAAGGTGTATTAGAGCCCGCCGGGAGCGCGCCCCAGGACTGGATATTTGGCGGGCCGTCGCTGCGCACGGCGCTGGCGGCGCAACGCCTCATGCACGACCTGGAGATGGACCTGTCGGGCGTGGCGATGGTGCTGGACCTGCTCGGGGAGATTGCCGCACTGCGCTCGCAGCTGAACCGCAGTTGCGCTATGGCGGACGGGTGGAGCGGATCGACGTCACTGCGATAGGTGAAACCTATCGATGCAATCCGAAGTAACCATTTGATCACCGGCGCGTGCCATCCTATGCTTTACCTGTCCCCCCACGACAAGGCAAAGCGAGATAGACATGGCAAACGAACCCAAGTGTCCCTTCGCGGGCCCCGCCCGCACCAATACCGTTGCCGGTTCCCAGTCCAACGCAGACTGGTGGCCGCAACAGCTCAAGCTCGGTATTCTCCACCAGCATTCCGCGTTGTCGGACCCGATGGAGGAATCGTTCGATTACGCCACTGAATTCCAGAGCCTGGACCTCGCCGCCGTCAAGGCCGACCTGCACGCCTTGATGACCCAGTCGCAGGACTGGTGGCCAGCCGATTTTGGCCATTACGGGCCGCTGTTCATCCGCATGGCCTGGCACAGCGCCGGCACCTATCGCATCGCCGATGGCCGCGGCGGCGCCGGCAACGGCACGCAGCGCTTCGCCCCGCTGAACAGCTGGCCGGACAACGGCAACCTCGACAAGGCGCGCCGG
>CAIQGU010000335.1 GCA_903871435.1 uncultured Burkholderiales bacterium
AGTCAGGTCCGGACGCTGCGGGATCTGGCACGCCGCCGACACGGGCGTCCACCGGCCATGCGCGGGTCGGGCCCGACATGGCGTAGGTAATGTGCCACGGGAAGCTGGTCTGCGGCAGCGGGGTCTGCACGCCATTGGCCACATCCCAACCGGGAGGATCGCCGGCGGCGTCGATGGCCGAAGCCGGGATCATCTTGAGTTCGGTATTGGTGCGGACGATCGGCTTGCCGGTGGAGTCCACCGTCGGATTGCCGTTGGCGTCGAGTACCGGGGCGGTCTGGGTCGGATCAGCAACGTAGAAACCCAGGTTCAGGTAGCGGTCGGTACTGGCGTTGGCCAGACGCAGGCGATACGCCTTGGGGTCAACGGTGACCGTGGGATACGCAGTGCCGTTGACCAGCACGGTATCCAGGTAGGCCTCAGGTACGAAGCTCGGCGAAGGCAGCGTGCCCTTGTCCGGTGAGACCTGGAAAATCGGCCAGAACAGGGGACCGTAGTCCCAGCGCCCGACCGGGTTTGTACCGTTGCTCTGGGTCGGGTCCTGGTTGGGTTCGTACACATGCGGGAACCAGAGGTCGCCCGTGCCACCCCAGTTGGGATTGTTCCACAAGGCATCCTGCTGGGCGATGTTGGCCGGCACGAAGGTCTTGTCTTCGAAAATCAGCGGGATTTCATCGGCAGGAATGGTGCCGGCGGGAACGGTGACATTTGAGGTCACGGCACCGGTCCCTGCGGCGATGGTACCGCCCGTGATCAGGGTCTGTTCGACCGGGTCATTGATCTTGTAACCGCCTTCCATACCTGCGTAGGTGTTGAGACGCGCAATGCCAGAAGTCTCGTCGCGGAAAAAGGTCAGGCGCGCACTTTCGGCGTTGGGGTAGTACAGGGTGACCGAGCCTGGGCCGGGATCGGCCATGTCCGGCACGTTCTGGGTACTGGCACCCTTGCCGACGCCTGCCGCGTAGGCATTGGTTTCACCGGCCGGGGCCACCCATTGATGTGGGGTACCCGAGCTGACCCAGGGTGCCTGCGCGCCCAGGACATGGATGCCGGCGCGGTTCTGAGGATAGGGCGTCACACCGTCCGGACCAAGGCCAGCGCCGGCGATCGTGCCGTCCACCGGGAGGAACAGGCCGCCCGTCGTGCCCTGGTAGACAGGCAGATAGTTGGTGAACTTGACGCGCACCGCCGTGCCCATGGTCGCATTGATGACCGGGCCCAGGTGGTGCGGAATATCGTAGGCGTAGACCGCGCCGCCCGTGATCGTCAGTCCTGCCTGCAGGAGGCCAGGTGTTGTTGATGCCGCGGAGGTGGTGAGCGTAGCCGGTGTGGTGGCCGTTGCGGCCGAGAACGACAGGACCGTGGTGCCAGCCGGGAAGCCGCCGCCGGAGATCGCGTAGCCCGCGACCGGCGTGGTCGTCGGCACGGTGCTCAGCGTGACAATCTTGCCGGTGGCGTCGATCGACGCGTCCCTGACGTAGCTGACCTTGGCGATCGCCGTGCCATTCGGGTAGGTCAGCGCGATGTGCTTGCTTGTTGCGGCATTGCCCGGGGTTTCCAGTTGAACGTAGCCACGCAGGTGGGTGGCCTTGGGCAG
>CAIQGU010000336.1 GCA_903871435.1 uncultured Burkholderiales bacterium
TCTCTGCCGCTGTTACGGTGCCGGTTCCGCAGCCCGCCCCGGTGACGGTTCGAGTCCCTGCTCCGGTACCTGTCCCCACTCCGGTAACCGCTCCGGTATCCGTTCCCGCTGCAGCAGCGGCTCCGGCATCTGTCCCTGCTTCAGCGACCGCTGCGATAGCGGCCTCGGTAACTGCCCCAGTGTCTGCCCCAGTGTCTGCCCCGGTCTCTGGTCCCGAGACGGCTTCTGTGGCTGCTCCCGCGACAGCTCCTGTGGCTGGCCCCGCGACGGCTCCGGTGAATGGGCCTGCAGCCGCACAGGCGCCCGAGCAGGCTGGCGCGTCCGTTGACGCGCCCACAGCAGGCGTTACCGCACCAGCGGCGCCCGCCGAGCCGGCGATGGCGCGGGCCGCCGGGCCCAACACCGCGGTGTCTTCAGAGCCCGCGTTGGCGCCCGCAGATAAACCTGCGGATAAGCCTGCGGATAAGCCTGCCGACACGCCTGCCGCGCCAGCGGTGAGCCAAACTCCACCGGTCCGAGCGAAGTCCGACACTCCGGCGGATACGACGGGAAAGTGGTCGGTCCAACTGGGGGCGTTTGCCGTTCAGGCCAATGCGGAGGCGCTGCGTGACGAGCTGACATCCCTCCTGGCCAAGCAGGAGGCCGATGTACTGCCAGCCGACAGCCGCACGCCCCGCATCGAATTCGACGGGCACCTGCACCACGTGTTGGTGGGTGCCTTCGACGCGCGCTCCGAGGCGCAGCGCAATGCCCGCGCCCTGCAGCGTGTCCTGTCGCGGGATGCGGCCCTGTACCGTCGCTGAGCCGCGGTCAGCCCGTTACGGTTGCGAGGTGCACCGAAAGCCATTGCGCCAGGGGCGCAGGGCGCGCAAACAGATAGCCCTGGAGACGATGGCAGTCGAGGCCGACGAGGAAGTCCGCCTGCGCCTGGGTCTCGACGCCCTCTGCCACCACGACCAGGTTCAAGGGCTGGGCAACCGCCAGGATGGAGCGCACGATGGCGCAGTCCCTGGCGTTGTCCGGCGTGTTTTGGACAAAGCTCTTGTCGATCTTGATCTCGTGGAGCGGCAACTTGTTCAGGTAGGCCAGGCTCGAATACCCGGTGCCGAAATCGTCGATGGAAAAACGTATGCCCAGCGCGGCCAATTCGGTCATCCGCGAGGCCACATCCTTCCAATCCTCGATGAGCAATCCCTCGGTGACTTCCAGGATGAGGCGTGTGGCCGGCGCGCCCGTCGCATCGAGCAGGGACTGTAACTGGCCGACGAAGTCGTCCTGGCGGAACTGGCGCGGACTGATGTTGACGGACAGCGACAGCGAGGAGCCGGCAGAGTCCATGCGCGCCAAGGCCTCGCAGGCGGTCTGCAGCACCTGCTGCCCGAGTTGCAGGATCAGGCCCGATTCCTCGGCGATGGGTATGAAGACCGATGGGGACACGACACCGCGCCTGGGGTGGATCCAGCGCACCAGCAGCTCGCCGCCGACCTGCGTGCCGCTGGTGTCGACCTGCGGCTGGACATGGAAAGCATCTCTGCCCCGCTCTTCTCCA
>CAIQGU010000337.1 GCA_903871435.1 uncultured Burkholderiales bacterium
CCCGCCATGTTGTAGCTCTTGCTGAGCGTGAAGAATTCCACGGCCACCTCACGGGCGCCGGGTATCTGCATGATGGACGGCGCGCGCTCGCCCTCGAACACGATATCCGCATACGCCAGGTCGTGGACGACATAGATGCCGTGCTCGCGCGCGAGGTCGATCACGCGCTGGAAGAAATCGAGATCAACGCATTGCGCGGTGGGATTGCTGGGAAAGCCGATGACGATCATGCGCGGTTTGGGCAGCGACTCGCGTATGGCCCGCTGCAGTTCGCCGAAAAAATCCACGCCGGGCGTCATCTGCACGGAGCGGATGTCGGCTCCGGCGATGATGGCGCCGTAAATATGGATGGGGTAACTGGGGTTGGGCACCAGCACCGTGTCGCCGCGGTCCAGGGTGGCCAGCATCAGGTGGGCCAGACCTTCCTTCGAACCGATGGTGACGATGGCTTCGGACTCGGGATCGATTTCCACGCCATAACGATCGCGATACCAATGGGCGATCGCACGGCGCAGCCGCGGAATGCCCTTGGAAACCGAATACCCGTGCGTGTCGGGACGTTGCACGGAGTCCAGCAGTTTCTGGACGATATGCGGCGGAGTGGGCCCATCGGGATTGCCCATGCTCATGTCGATGATGTCCTCGCCACGGCGGCGTGCGGCCATCTTCAACTCGCCCGTGATGTTGAATACGTAGGGCGGCAGGCGCTTGAGGCGCGAGAACTCCGGTGCTTCCTTGTTCATCAATTCCCCGAATCGGGACCCTTGGGACCCGCAGCTTGTTCAATCCCGGCGGCGCCGGCCCCGTGGGGAGCGCGATGGCGGCCCCCGGGGGCGTCCGGCACCCTGGCGCCAGGCATCCGTTCTGTCCCTTATTTTCGCCCGATATCGCCGCAAGGCAAATTGGCTGCATAATTTAACCGATCTGCGCCGCGCAACTCCGGAACCCGATCCGGCGCGGCGCGCGGAGCCCGATTGAAGCTGCACGCCCAGGCGCCCTCGAATCTCAATACCGTCACCGGTTATGGGCCCGACCATATCGACGTCAATCGCGTTCGGCACGCGGGCGCGCTGATCCTGACGCCGCAAGGACCCGCGCAGCCCTGGGAAGCCGGCCAGTTCCATGAGCTGGCGGCCGGGCATTTCGCGGCCGTCCTGGCGCATGCGCCGGAGCTCGTGCTCATCGGAACCGGTAGCACCCAGCGTTTTCCCGCGCCAACCGTTACGCTGCCCCTGGCCCAGGCCCACGTGGGTTTCGAAGTCATGGATAGCGCCGCGGCCTGCCGAACTTTCAATATCCTGGTAGCCGAAGGACGGCGTGTGGTGGCCGCCTTTGTTGCTTCCGGCACAACCCATGGAGATTCTCATGTCTGAAAGCAAGACCGTTGCCCTCGGGAAGAAGGTTCCGGATTTCTCCTCGCCGTCCACCGAAGGGGAATTTCACCTCTCGGAGCTCAAGGGGCAGATTGTCGTGCTGTATTTCTATCCCAAGGACGATACGCCGGGATGCACTCTGGAATCGCAGGGTTTCGCCGCGGCCCACGCGCACTTTGCCAAGGCCGGCGCCAGCATCGTCGGCATTTCGCGCGATTCCGTAGCCTCGCACGAGAAATTCTGTGCCAAATACGAGCTTCCCTTCGTGCTGCTGTCCGACCCGGACGAAGCGATATGCACGCTGTTTGGTGTCATGAAACAAAAGAACATGTACGGCAAGATGGTGCGCGGCATTGAGCGCAGCACCTTCCTGATCGATGCAGCCGGCGTGCTGCGCCAGGAGTGGCGCGGTGTCAAGGTACCGGGTCACGTCGATGCCGTTCTGGAAGCGGTGCGGGGGCTGGGCTGATCCGCAAAAGCACGGCCGCCCTACCCATAACGTCCGACAATGGTCCATTTTCATCCCGACGCGTTTCCGAGCAACCCTTAAACGAGCACAACCGCCGCATGCCCCTCCCCAAGGCACCCAGCAAGCCCGCGACAATTCTCGACCCCACCGCCCCCGCCATCGCTGTGCCACGCCGTGTGCCGGCTGCCCGCGCCACCGCGGAACCGGCGGTGCTTAAAATCCCTGCCGCAGTTCCGCAATTGCGCCGCAGCGAGGCACCAGCAGCTGAGCATGGCCTCACCCTGGTGGAACGCCACGCTCCGGCCGCGCCGGCCCGCAAGGGCAAGGCCCGCGACGCCCAGGCACGCCGCCGCCTGTTCGTGCTCGACACGAACGTGCTCATGCACGATCCCACCAGCCTGTTCCGGTTCGAGGAGCACGATCTCTTCCTGCCCATGATGACGCTCGAGGAACTCGACGCGCACAAGAAGGGCATGACCGAGGTGGCGCGCAATGCCCGCCAGGCCAGCCGTTCGCTCGATGGACTGGTGGCTTCATGCAAGACGCCCATCGAAGACGGCATGCTGCTCTCGACGCTGGGCAATATGGATGCCACGGGGCGGCTGTTCCTGCAGACCCAGGCAATCGGCGCGGCCCTGCCGGCCAGCCTTCCGGTGGGCAAGGCCGACAACCAGATCCTCAGCGTGGTGCGGGCCCTCAAGGAATTGCATCCGGAACGCGACGTCGTGCTGGTGTCCAAGGACATCAACATGCGGGTCAAGGCGCGCGCGCTGGACCTGGCCGCCGAGGATTACTTCAACGACAAGGTGCTCGAGGACACGGACATCCTCTACACCGGCGTCCACGCGCTGCCGGCCAATTTCTGGGACCGCAACGGCAAGGGCATGGAGTCCTGGCAGCAGGCCGGGGTGACCTATTACCGCATCAGCGGCCCGGTGGTGGCCGATCTGCTGGTCAATCAGTTCGTGTACCTCGAGGAAGGCGCGCCCTTCTATGCCCAGGTGCGTGAGATCCGTGGCAAGACGGCCGTGCTGCGCGTACTGCGCGACTACCTGCACGCCAAGAACGCGGTCTGGGGTGTCACGGCCCGCAATCGGGAGCAAAGTTTCGCCCTCAACCTGCTGTGCGACCCGGAATGCGATTTCGTATCCCTGATCGGCCAGGCGGGCACCGGCAAGACACTGCTCGCCCTGGCGGCCGGACTCGCGCAGACGTTTGAAGCCAAGCGCTTCTCGGAGATCATCTTCACGCGCGCCACCGTTCCGGTGGGCGAGGACATCGGTTTTCTGCCCGGCACCGAGGAAGAAAAGATGGCTCCCTGGATGGGCGCCCTGGAAGATAACCTCGAAGTGCTCAACCGCAGCGATGAATCCGGTGGGGAGTGGGGGCGCGCCGCCACCAACGACCTCATCCGCACCCGTATTCGCATCAAGTCGATGAGTTTCATGCGCGGCCGCACCTTCATCAACAAGTTCCTCATCATCGACGAGGCCCAGAACCTGACGCCCAAGCAGATGAAGACGCTGGTGACGCGGGCCGGGATGGGAACCAAGGTGGTCTGCCTGGGCAATATCGCCCAGATCGATACGCCCTACCTCACCGAGGGCAGCTCGGGCCTGACCTACGTGGTTGACCGGTTCAAGGGCTGGCCGCACGCCGGACACGTTACCTTGCAGCGGGGCGAGCGCTCGCGACTGGCCGACTACGCCGCGGAGGCCTTGTAGCCGCCGTTACGGTAGGCCTTGCAGAAGGGCTTGCGATAGGGCTTGCCGCGCGCCAAGCGGCAAGCCTTGCCGCAGGCCGTGCAGCACGGTCACACGGCGCTCATCCAAGAAGCCGCGTATTCTGGCGGACGGCTGTGACGGCGGCCGCCAGTGCGAGGCCACCGGATATCCACATGCCCAGGCTCAGCATATCGATGCCGGTCCACTGCGCCAGGGCCGGCAGGCCCACGGCAGCGGCGGCGCCGCAGGTGAAGGCCCCGGCCACGACAGTGAGCAGCGTGTCCTGGCGCAGGTTCAGATAGCCGCGACGCAAATCCCGCAATTGCCGTTCATGCTCGCCGGCCAGCGCCACACGCTGCGCCTCCCGTTCCGTGGCGCGCTCCAGGGCAATCTGCGCCATCAAGGACGCGTGAAAGTCAGCCGGCAGTTCCTGTCCTCGCAGGGCGGATGCGAGGACCCGATCCAGCGGGCCCGACCCGTCCGGGGTGCGGTCTTGGTGCAGGGATGCGTCGGTATCGCTCATGACGGATTTCCTCGTTTGCTCATTTGATCCAGAGTTCCGGGTCGGCCAGCCCCAGGGACGCCAATTGCCCGAGCAACGCGGCGCGCGCCCGGAACAGATGGGTCTTCACGGTTCCTTCCGGCAGGCCTAGCATCTGTGCCACTTCGGCGAGCGCGCGTTCTTCGAAATAATAGAGCGTCACGACCCGGGATGGGGTCGGCGGCAAGGCTGCCACCAGTTGCCGGAGCAGCGCTGCCGTATCGCCATCCCGGGACGGCGCCGGTATGGCCTCGGCTTCCGCCAGAACGGCCTCGTCCGTCAGCGACAGGTTTGCCGGGGTCTGCGCAAGCGCGGTCAGGCAACGGTTGCGCGTGATGGCGTAGATCCACGTGGACAGCGCCGCGCGCCCGTCGAAACGCGGCAGGGCGCGCCAGACGCGCAGCAGGCTCTCCTGTGCGGCGTCCTGCGCAGCTTCCGGGTTGCGCAGCAGGACAAAGCAAAGCCGGTAGACCTTGGACTCGTAGCGCATGGCCAGCAGGGCGAAGGCCGCATCGGTCTCGCCCCGGCCCAGCAGCAGCACGATATCCGCATCGCGCTGCGCGGCCGGATCCGCAGCACGGCTGTCCTGCGGTGGCAAACGTGGCTGCGGCGAGGAATCCATGGATCTTGTTACCCCGCAACGGAGCCAGCGGTTTCACGGACAGTACAAAATATTTTGGTGCGCGGGCGAAACCGCCTGCGGATCGGGCGGGTATAAAAGCCGTTACCGACCTCATCAGGGAGAAAGATCATGCACTGGGACGTGGGAAATCTGGCGGGTGTGATGGGCGTATCGATTCCGATCATCGCCATCGTGGGCGGCCTGGCCACGGGTGCGGTTGCCATTGTCACGGACTATCGGCGCCGGCGCGAGATCTATGAAATGCACCACAAGGAGCGCATGTTTGCGCTGGAGCGCGGCATTGAACTGCCGCCGCTGCCGCCGGGCCTGATCGATGACGACGAGGCCCAAGTCAAGCACATGGCCAATGGCCTCAAGTCCGCGATTCAATCGTCGGGGTACCGACGTTACCGCAACTCACTGCGCAGCGGCCTGACCTGGCTGTTCGTCGGGCTCGGCCTGGGCGTGGCCCTGACACTGAACCGGGACCTGGAAACCGCGAGCTGGGCGCTCATTCCCATCGGCCTGGGAATGGCCAAGCTCCTTTATTACTTGCTGGGCGAACGTGGCGCACCGGTTCCTCCGGTGCCGCGCCAGTAGTGCGCCACGAGCGCATCAGGCGCGTGGACGCGATCGTGGCGGCCATGGTCAACCGGCAAAATGCCCCAGGACGATGGCCTCCATGTCCGCCGCAACGTCCTTGCAGACGTCGGTAAGCTCTTCGAGCACCTCGTATACGGCACGCAGCTTGATGAGTTCGCGCGCGTCGGGTTCCTCGCGAAAGAGCTTGGACATGGCCGAGCGCAACACGTGGTCGGCCTGGGCCTCAAGGTCGTCCACCTGCTCGCACAGGGCCAGTATCTGCTGGCCAGCCGACGGCTGCGACAGCAGCCCTACCGCCTGTTCAATCCGTTGCACGGCATCGAGCGCGAGTTGCGCGAGCCGCATGGCCTCAGGGGTCAGGGCGGTGACGTGATACAGATGGATGGTCTGGGCGGCATCCTCGGTCAGGTCGAGAATGTCGTCGAGGCGGTTGATGAGATCGACGATGGAGGCGCGCGGATGCGGCGGGAACAGTGAGCGCCGCACGGCCGCGTGTACTTCATAGACGATGCCATCAGCGCGCTTTTCCAGCGCCTCGATTTCCCGCACCATGCCGTGCGGATCTTCCAGGTCGCCCAGCAGCTGTAGCAGTGCTTCCACGCCCGACCGGCTCAACTGCGCGTGCAACTGGAAGAGCGGGTAGAAGCGCCGGTCGCGCAGGCGCAGCCGCATGAGCAGCGTGCGCCAGAACCGCGGCGCCACGCGCTCGGGCACCGCACGGGCCTCGCCCGCAGAATCGAGGCCCGGGGCCTCCAGAGGTCGGGATGGTTGCGCAGCCATGCTCAGTAAGGCGCGCTGGACAACGCCAGGTTGTCAAAGCTCGTGTGTTCCCCGCCAAAACGCAGCTGCACCCGGCCTATGGGCCCGTTACGCTGCTTGCCGATGATGATTTCGGCAATGCCCTTGTCCGGGCTTTCGGGGTTGTACACCTCATCGCGGTAGATGAAGAGGATCACGTCGGCGTCCTGCTCGATGGCGCCGGACTCACGCAGGTCCGACATGACCG
>CAIQGU010000338.1 GCA_903871435.1 uncultured Burkholderiales bacterium
GACCTGGCACAGCAGCACTTGCTGATCCCGCATGTCTTCGCGGCCAGCACGCTCGACGTGGCTACCACGGAAGAGCACGCGGCCACGTTGGCGCGTATTGGCCTGGACCTGCGTCCCGCAGGGCCCCAGCAGCTCACCTTGCGTGCCCTGCCCCAGTTGCTGCAAAACGCCGATGTACCGCCGTTGGTGCGCCAGGTGCTGGCCGACCTGCGCGAGTACGGCGCCGAGCGGGTGCTGGTTGAACGGCGCGACGAACTGCTCTCGACCATGGCCTGCCACAGCGCCGTGCGCGCGAACCGCAGCCTCACGCTGGAAGAAATGAACGCCCTGCTGCGCCAGATGGAGCAGACCGAGCGCTCCGACCAGTGCAACCACGGCAGGCCCACCTGGGTGCAACTGGGCTACGCGGACCTGGACCGCCTGTTCCTGCGCGGCCGATGAGCAGCGCCGTGCTGCTGCTGGGCCCCACGGCCAGCGGCAAGAGCGCCCTTGCCCTGGATCTGGCGCGCCAGCTGGACCTGGAGATCGTCTCCATCGATTCCGCGCAGGTCTACCGCGGACTCGATATTGGCGCGGCCAAGCCCAGCGCCGCAGAGCGTGCGCAGGTTCCCCATCACCTGATCGACCTGCGCGACCCCGCCGACCCCTATACCGCCGCCGATTTCCTGCGCGACGCCACCTCCGCCGTTGCCGACATCACCCGGCGCGGCCGCCTGGCCCTGGTGGTGGGTGGGACCATGATGTACGCGCGGGCGCTGCGCCAGGGGCTGGCGGATCTGCCCAGCGCCGATCCGGCCATACGCGCCGGGATCGAGGCTGAGGCCCATGCGCTGGGCTGGCCTGCGCTGCATGCCCGGCTGCGGGACATTGACCCCGTCACCGCGCAGCGCGTCGCGCCGGCGGATCGCCAGCGCATCTCACGTGCGCTGGAGGTGCATGCGATCACGGGCCGGCCGCTCGCCGAACTGCAGCAGGCCAGCGTGCCCGGCTTGCCGGCGTTGCGCACGATCCGCCTCATGCCGCATGACCGAGCGCAGCTGCATCAGCGCATCGCGCAGCGCTTCGACGCCATGCTGGCGGCGGGCTTTCTGGACGAGGTGCGCGCGCTGCGTGCCCGGGGCGACCTGCACGCGGATCTGCCCGCGATGCGCAGCGTGGGCTACCGGCAGGCGTGGGACTACCTGGATGGCGCGGGAACACTGGCGGACTTTCGCGCGGCGGGCATTGCGGCCACGCGCCAGCTGGCGCGGCGTCAGCTGACGTGGCTGCGGTCGATGGAGGACACCGTTGTGATTGATCCGTTTGTGGGGGGGGCGGGTGAAAAACTGCTTGCAGGCGTTCGCGGCCTGCTCCCTCACCCCGGCCCTCTCCCGGTGGGCGAGGGGGCGAATCTGCCTTTGCCTAGGCGGCCACGAGGCAGGGCGGGGCGCCCGCGGCGCGCGGTTCGATGCGGCCGATGACCGAGCACGTTTCGCCCTGCGCGGCAAACGCCGCAACCGTGCGCTGCGCATCGTCCGCGGCCACGATGATCACCATGCCGATGCCGCAGTTGAACACCCGGTGCATTTCGTCATCGGCAACGCGGCCCATCTGCTGCAGCCAGTCGAAAATAGCCGGGCGCGGCCAGCTATTGCGGCCAAGCACCGCAGCTACGCCATCGGGCAGGACACGGGGCACGTTTTCCACGAGCCCGCCGCCGGTGATGTGCGCCAGGCCCTTGATCGGCACGTGTTCCAGCACCGCCAGCACCTGCTTGCAGTAAATGCGCGTGGGCTCGAGCAGGGTTTGGGCCAGCGTGCGGCCCTGGGCGTCGCCGGCAAAGGGCGCCTGGTAGTCGGCGCCGGCGGCCTCGACGATGCGCCGGACCAGGGAGTAGCCATTGGAGTGCGGACCGCTGGACGCCAGGCCCAGCACCACATCACCCGGCGTGATGGTCTTGCCGTCGATGATGGCGGCTTTCTCGACGACCCCTACGGCGAATCCGGCGAGGTCGTATTCACCTGCCGGATACATGCCGGGCATCTCGGCCGTCTCGCCGCCAATCAGCGCGCAGCCGGCGAGTTCGCAGCCCCGGGCGATGCCGCCCACCACACGCTCTGCCACGGCCACATCGAGGTGGCCGCAGGCGAAATAATCGAGGAAGAAAAGGGGCCGCGCACCCTGCACCAGGATGTCATTGACGCTCATGGCCACCAGATCCTGCCCGACGGTATCGTGGCCATCGAGGGAGAATGCCAGCTTGAGCTTGGTTCCCACGCCATCGGTGCCGCTCACCAGCACCGGCTCGTGCATGCCCTTGGGCACTTCGAAGAGCGCGCCGAAACCGCCAATGCCGGCCAGCACCCCGGGAATCATGGTCCGAGCGGCCAGGGGCTTGATGCGTTCGACGAGCGCGTCGCCGGCATCGATGGACACGCCGGCGGCGGCGTAGGTGAGCGGGGTGGGTGTCGGCGAGGGCATGGTTAGGCGGGCGGCGGCCGTGGGCTTAAGCTATCAGAATCGAAATCGATTGTACCGGGGACCCGGGAGAGCACCGTTGCCTGAAACCACCACCACATCTGCCGCCGGAGCCGTTCCTGCGTCCGCCGTCACACCGCTGGCGGGAAACGCGTCCGCATCCACCGCCACGCCCTCGGGCGGAACTTCGGCGGGATCTCCAGGAGGATCGATGGGTGGATCCGCGCCAGGGGCAGAGGCCGCTTCGGGCGCGGCTGCCGCCACCGATTACCAGGCCCCGGCAACATCTCGCGAGCGTCTGTCGGCAGGGGCCTGGATAACGCTGGGGGTGCTGTGCACGCTGGCATTCTTCTACCTGCTCGCGCCCATCCTCATGCCCTTCGCACTGGCCGCGGTACTGGCCTACCTGCTGCTGCCGGGCGCCAACTGGCTGACGCGTCACCGCATGCCGCGAACCGTCGCCTGCCTGCTGATGGTGGTACTCAGCGCCGCCGTGGGGCTGGGCCTGCTGCTCATCCTTTTCCCGGTGCTCGAACGCGAAGCCGTTGCGCTCGATGCGCGCCTGCCCGGACTCATTGCCGTGCTCAACGATCAGGTTGCGCCGGCGCTGCAGCATTATCTCGGGCTGCGCGTGCGCTTCGACCCGGCCGTGCTGCGCAGTCTGGCGATGCAGCATGTGGGCCAGCAGGATTTCGTCACCGGCCTGCTGGAGCGGTTCAGCACCGGGGGTATCGCCGTCATCGGCGTCATCGGGACCATCGTCCTCGTGCCCGTGGTGCTGTTTTACCTGTTGCTCGACATTGGTCCCTTTACCGAGCGGCTGGAAGCGGCCATTCCACGCCGCTGGCACGACCAGACCCTGCACTTTCTGGCCGATATCGATGCAGTACTTTCGCAGTTCTTGCGCGGCCAGGTGACCGTGATGCTGGTCCTCGCGGTGTATTACTCGGCCGCATTGGCCATTGCGGGTCTCGACTCGGCCCTGCCCATAGGCCTGTTGACGGGGCTGCTGATCTTCATTCCTTACGTGGGCTTTGCCCTGGGGCTGACCCTGGCGTCGCTGGTGGCGCTGCTGCAGTTTGCATCCTGGGAGGCCGCCCTCACCATCCTGGGTATCTACGGGGTGGGCAACGTGGTGGAAAGCTTCCTGCTCACGCCCCGGCTGGTGGGCGAGCGCATCGGCCTGCACCCGCTGGCGGTGATCTTCGCGCTGCTCGCCTTCGGCCACGTATTTGGCTTTCTTGGCGTGCTGGTAGCCCTGCCCACCAGCGCGGTGCTGCTGGTGGCGCTGCGCCGTGTGCGCGTGCGCTATCTGGCCAGCAGCTTCTACAACCGGACCTGACCTGGCCGTGGAGCCCCACCAGTTCACGCTCGACCTGCTGGCGTTGCCGACCCCGACGCTGGAGAATTTTGTCGCGGGCCCCAATGAAGCGGTCCTGGCGGCGCTGCGCGATCTTCTGGCAGGACGTGGTCCGGCGTTCGTGCACCTCTGGGGTCCCCCGGGCAGCGGCCGCAGCTCAGGCATGGCCGGAGACGCAGGGAGCAGGAGGCGCGACGAGGCTGAAGGGGCAGCAGCTGTTGTCC
>CAIQGU010000339.1 GCA_903871435.1 uncultured Burkholderiales bacterium
GCGCCGCGCGGCACGCCGCAGATCGAGGTTGCCTTCGATATCGACGCCAACGGCATCCTGCACGTTGGCGCCAAGGACAAGGCCACCGGCAAGGAAAACAAGATCACCATCAAGGCCAATTCGGGCCTGAACGAGGAAGAGATCAACCGCATGGTCAAGGATGCCGAGGCCAACAAGGCCGAGGACCACCGGCGTCTCGAACTCGTGCAGTCGCGCAATTCCGCCGAGGCCGCGCTGCACCAGGTCAGCAAGGCGCTGGGCGAGCACGGGGCAAGCCTCGACGACGCGGAGAAGGCAGCCATCCAGTCGGCCGTCAAGGAACTCGAGGAAGTGCTCAAGGGCGAGGACAAGGCCGCTATCGATGCCAAGTCGGCTGCCCTGTTGAGCGTTTCGCAAAAGCTCGGCGAGAAGATGTACGCTGACGCGCAGGCTCAGGGTGCGGCGGCGCAAGCCACTGCGGGCGCTGCGGGCGGCGCTGCCGCCGATGCGGGCACCGCCAAGGCCACCGCCGAGGACGTGGTCGATGCCGACTTCAAGGAGGTCAAGCGCGGCTGACCTTACCGCCGTCCTGCACCTGCGCCGGGTTGCGCGCCAGCGGATCTTCCGTTGGCGGGCCGCCCGGCCGTGCCGTTGGACTGGCGCCCACCCATGTTTTGCCCTGTCCAAGCGCTGATCGCCTTCCCCTCTCTCCACTCCCAACCGAACACTGAACATGGCCAAGCGCGATTACTACGAAATCCTGGGTGTGGCGAAAAACGCCAGCGATGAGGAGATCAAGAAGTCCTATCGCAAGCTCGCGATGAAATTCCATCCGGACCGCAATCCGGAAGACAAATCCGCCGAGGAGAAATTCAAGGAGGCCAAGGAAGCCTACGAGATGCTCTCTGACGCGCAGAAGCGCGCCGCGTATGACCGCTTCGGTCACGCGGGCGTCGATCCCAATGCGGGCGCCGGCGGCGGCATGGGCGCAGGCGCGGGCTTCAATGGCGGCTTCGCCGAGGCGTTCGGCGACATCTTCGGCGACATCTTCGGTGGCGCCGCTGCCGGCGGCGGCGCGCGCGGCGGCCGCAGCAATGCCTTCCGCGGCGCCGACCTGCGCTACAACATGGAACTCTCGCTGGAGCAGGCAGCCAATGGCTTTGCCACGGATATTCGCGTTCCGGCCTGGGAAACCTGCGAGGTGTGCTCCGGCACCGGAGCCAAGCCGGGCACCAAGCCCAAGACCTGTGCTACCTGCAGCGGTTCTGGAGCCGTGCGCATGGCGCAAGGGTTCTTCTCGATCCAGCAGACCTGTCCCACCTGCCACGGCAATGGCCGGGTCATCGCCAGCCCCTGCCAGAACTGCCACGGTGAGGGACGTACCAAGCACAACAAGGTTCTCGAGGTGTCCATACCGGCCGGTATCGACGAAGGCCAGCGCATCCGCCTGGCCGGCAAGGGCGAGCCCGGGGTCAACGGCGGTCCGTCGGGCGACCTTTACGTGGAGATCCGCATCACCCCGCACGATGTCTTCCAGCGCGACGGTGACGACCTGCACTGCGAGGTCCCCATTTCCATCGCCACGGCGGTGCTGGGCAGCGAAATCGAGGTCGCAACCCTGAAGGAAAAGGTCTCGATCAATATTCCCGAGGGTACGCAAAGCGGCAAGACCTTCCGCCTGCGCGGCAAGGGCATCAAGGGCGTGCGGTCCAGCTACCCAGGGGATCTCTACTGCCACGTCCGCGTCGAGACGCCGGTGCGCCTTACCGACAAGCAGAAGAAACTGCTGCGTGAATTCGACGCCTCGGTCAACGAAGGCGGCGGCAAGCACTCCCCACAGGCCAAGTCCTTCGTCGACAAGATGAAGGGCTTCTTCGCCGCCGAGTAGCCCGCAAAGCCTGCCGCGGGTGCTGGCCTGCGGGTATTTCCCCATGGCGGCCCCGGGTGGTCTTGTTATGATCGAGCGCAGGGTGCTGCCTTCCGCGGCGCTTCCGGTGCGGGCTTGCTGCCCGCCGGATTTCCGGTAGCCATCAAAATGTCGATCTCGCGTAGCTGTGCCGCCATCCTGGCGCTGCTGGTGTCCCTACTGCTGGCGTCCTGCAATGGCAGCGTCAGCTCCGGCAGTGGCACCGCCCCCACCCTGCGCGTCGCCAACCTCGCCTACGGCGCGCCCAATAAC
>CAIQGU010000340.1 GCA_903871435.1 uncultured Burkholderiales bacterium
ATGAGGCGCAGCAGAACGCTTTTGCCGCTGGCGCCCCCGCCCCGCACCAGAAGGAACTCGCCGCGGCGCGCCACGATATCCACGCCAACCAGCGCGGGACGAAAGGCGCCGTAGCGCTGCTCGACGCCGGCGAGTTCCAGCACGGCAACGGCTGACGCTGCCTCCGATAGCTGGGGTTCGATGCGCGGGTCCTGCATGCGGGGTGGCGGGTTCACGAGCCCGTTGAAGATGGAAACGGACCCGCCGGCTGTACCATCGAGGAGAATCTCACAAGCAGGTCACAACTAAAATAGCGGTGAAAATTGTCCGGCAACATATCCGGGCCATTGTAAGGGCCGGACGGCCCAGCGCAGCCAGGCTAGCCCGGGTGCGCTCACCCCCAGAGGAGCCGTAAAAATCGCCACCAGCACGCCCAACCCGCAACGCTTCCTCAACCGTGAACTGTCGCAGCTCGCCTTCAACGAACGCGTACTGGCGTTGGCCGAACGCGATGGCGTGCCGCTGGGTGAACGCCTGCGCTTCGTCTGCATCGTCTCATCCAACCTCGACGAATTCTTCGAGATCCGCGTTTCGGATCTCATGGACAAGCTGCGCGAAACCGGGACCGTGGGACCGGGATCACCGCAATGGGATGAATTTACCCAGATCTCGGAGCGGGCGCACGCGCTGGTCGAGCGTCAGTACCGCTTGTACAACGAGCAGATCATGCCGGCCCTGGCGCAGACGCGGGTGGTGGTGCTCAATCACGCGCAGCGCACGCCGGAGCAACGCGCCTGGGTGCGCGAGTACTACCGGCGCGAAGTCCTCCCCCTGCTCTCGCCCATAGGGCTGGATCCCTCGCACCCCTTCCCCCAGGTGATGAACAAGGCACTCAACTTCATCGTCCAGCTCGAGGGCAAGGATGCCTTCGGGCGGCCATCGGCCATCGCCATCGTCAAGGTTCCGCGGGTCCTGCCGCGGGTCATCGCGCTGCCGGCTGCCCTCACGCCAGGGCGCCAGGCATTCGTGCTGCTGTCGTCCGTCATACGCGCGCACCTCACGGATCTCTTCCCGCGCCGCAATCTGGCGGGGTTTTCGCAATTTCGCGTGACCCGCGACTCCGACCTATGGGTGGACGAGCGCGAGGTATCGAACCTGCGCGAGGCCCTGAAATTCGAACTGACCCAGCGCCATTTCGGCAATGCAGTGCGCCTCGAGATCCTGCAGACCTGCCCACCTCACCTGGAGGAGCTGCTGCGCGAGCAGTTCCACCTGCCCCAGGAAGTGGTGTACCGCGTGGATGGCCCCGTCAACCTGGTACGGATGAACCAGGTGGTGGACCACCTGCAGGGTCCGGCGCAGCGCTTTGCACCGCTGGTGCCGGTGTGGCCCAAGGCCGTCGCCCAGGGCACCGACATCTTCCCGGCGATACAGCACGGTGACATCCTGCTGCACCACCCCTTTGAAAGCTTCGAGCCGGTCATCGAATTCCTGCGGCAGGCAACCCTGGACCCGCAGGTGATGGCGATACGCATGACGCTTTATCGCACCGGAACGGGCTCCATATTGGTGGACCTGCTCGAGGACGCGGCGCGGCGCGGCAAGGAAGTCACGGTCGTGGTGGAACTGCAGGCGCGTTTTGACGAGGAAGCCAACATCAACCTGGCCGGCCGGCTCGAAGCCGTGGGTGCCCAGGTTGTCTACGGCGTCGTGGGCATGAAGACCCACGCCAAGCTGCTGCTGGTGGTGCGCCGCGAAGTGCGGCGTGGCCGGGCCCGCCTGGTTCCGTACGTGCACCTGGGCACCGGTAATTACCACCCGACCACCACCAAGCTCTACACCGATTTTGGCATGCTGACGGCCGACCCGGCGATCTGCGCCGACGTGGGCAAGATCTTCATGCATCTCACCAGCCTCACGCCGGTGCAGCGCCTGCGGCACCTGTGGCTGGCGCCTTTCACGCTGCAAAAACGCGTCATCGCAGCCATCGGCCAGCAGGCCCGGCTGGCGCGTTCCGGCAAGCCGGGCCGCATCATCGCCAAGGTCAATGCGCTGTCCGACGTGGCAACCATAGAGGCGCTATACGAGGCCTCGGCCGCCGGGGTCCGTATCGACCTCATCGTGCGTGGCGCCTGTGCGCTGCGGCCAGGGGTGCAGGGGCTGTCGGAGAATATCCGGGTGCGCTCTGTCGTCGGCCGATTCCTGGAGCATCACCGCATCTACTGCTTCGGGCCGTCCGGCCAGGAAACCGTATACCTGGCCAGCGCCGACTGGATGGGGCGCAACCTCATGCGGAGAATCGAGATCGCCTGGCCCGTGCTCGACCCTGCGCTCAAGACGCGGGTCATCGAGGAGGGTCTCAAGCCCTACCTGAGCGACACGGCCTATGCCTGGCGCCTGGGCGCCAGCGGCCAGTACACAGCGCCGCGAAGTCCCGGCGAAGGCGTCAGCGCCCAACGTACGCTACTGGGACTGTTGGCGCCCGGGCAGGACACGGTGCAGGAGGTAACGTAAATGGAACTGCTCTTGTGGCGGCACGCCGAAGCGGAAAGCTCGTCGCCGGACCTGGAACGCAAGCTGACGCCCAAGGGAGAGAAGCAGGCGCGGCGGGTGGCCCAATGGCTCAACGATCAACTGCCGGAGTCGGCGCGCATCGTCGCCAGCCCTGCCATGCGCACGCGCCAAACCGCGCAGGCGCTGGCGGAACTCTCCGGCCGCCGTATCAAGATCGTGCAGGATCTCGCACCCGGAGCTACCGCGGAGGACTTCCTGCGCGCGGTCGACTGGCCCGACGCCCGCGGCACCATCGTCGCCGTGGGCCATCAGCCCACACTTGGCATGGTCGCCAGCCGCCTGCTGTGTGGCGCCGAGCAGCCGTGGGCGATACGCAAGGGAGCACTCTGGTGGTTCAGCTCGCGATCCGAGGAAGACACGGCAGACGCCGCGCTGGTGGCGATGATCAATCCGAGCCTGTTGTAATCGGCCCGCGTCTGCACAGGCGCGCGGGGTCAGAGTTCCGTGATCCGGAATGCTATGCCCACGCGCTCCCATTGCTGGGCCTCTTCCTCAAGCAGGTGGCGCGTCAGGGGGCGGCGGGCCAGCCACGCGCCGTCTATCCCGAACTCGAAAGCGCGGTTCACGCGCAGCGTCCAGTTGGGCAGGCGCAGCGGTCCGCGGGCGTGATGCAACACGATGGCCAGACGCAGCGCCAGCAGGCGGCCGGCGCGCACCGGATCGGCCAGGGCGTCGATCACTTTGCGCAAATTGCCCCGCTGGCCCAGCACCAGTTCGGCGACGCGCTCCTGGTCGGAG
>CAIQGU010000341.1 GCA_903871435.1 uncultured Burkholderiales bacterium
ATCGAACCGCTGACCTCTTGCATGCCATGCAAGCGCTCTCCCAGCTGAGCTATACCCCCCACACGGGAACCCGACATTATACGCAGACCGCGCCGGAAAGCCAAGGCGCCTGCAGCGACCCGGCTTTCACTACCCGCCAGCTGCACGCGCCCGACGTTAAAAGCTTCTGGCGCGGAACACCTCTTTGCCGCCAAGCACGGTCGACAGCACCTTGACCTGGCCGATTTGCTCGGCCGGCACCGTGAGTACATTGCGGTCCAGGACGATGAGATTAGCCGCCTTCCCCGGTTCCAGCGAGCCGACGTCCGCATCCTGGTGCAGGTCATGGGCGGCATTGATGGTTATTCCGCGCAGGATTGCTTCACGCGGCCGACCCGCCTGGGCGTTGAACCGGGACGGCAGGGACTCGAGGCGAGCGGCGGCATCCGGGAAGGTGGTGATGCCCAACTCGCGCAGGGCCTTGATGGCCGCCTCCGCCGGTTGGGGATTCTGATCCGCGCCGGGCTGTACGGCGGCTTTGCCCTGCCCGTCCTGAGCGCCAACCGCCCCCCCTTCCACCAGGCCCGGCATCACCAGGTGACTGTGCAGATCGGTAACGTGCGTTGCCGGGCCGATATAGGCCTTGGACCCGGCATCATTGCCTACATAGACGATGCGTCCCTCGCGAATCGCAATGACGTAGGCCTTCGTATCGCGGGCATCGAGGGTAAGGATGGTGCCGTTGCGCAGCACTGTGTCGGCTGGGGCGACAGGGTTGCCAGCCGGCGCGGCGAGCGCCAATGCGGCCCACCCCCAGGTGGCCAGCCCTGTTGCCACCACACGGCCTGCGCGCGGGGCGTGAAGGTCACGGCGTCGGGCGGGCATGGGCATCCCCGCTACTGGGCAGCCGTTGCCGCCAGCGCGGCGCGGGCGCGGCGCAGAACGGCGTCGCGGCCCAGCAGCTCCAGCGTGGCATCGATGGACGGCGTCTGTGTGCGACCGCTCACCACCACGCGCAGCGGCACGGCCAGTTGCGGCATCTTGAGCGCATGGGCCACCAGCACCTGCTTGATCAGGGCGGCAATGGTGGCGCGCTGCCAGTCGGGCGTGTCGGGTGCCTGCGCAACGAAGGCAGCAAGCGCATCGCGCGCCGGCCCCTTGACGTGCTCGGCCAAGAGTTCGGGCGGCACGTGCGGATCGGCGTAGAACAGCATGGCTTCATCGGCCAGTTCGTTGAGGGTCTTCACCCGCTCCTTGTAGAGCGTGACAATGGCCGTGAGGTCGGCCGCTGCCGGATCCACGCCGTGGACGCGCAGGCGCGGCCCCACTAAAGATGCAAGCCGTGCGCTGTCGGCCTGCTTGAGGTATTCGCCATTGAGCCAGAGCAGCTTGTCGATGTCGTACTGCGCCGGTGCGCGGTTCACGTGCTCCAGGTCGAACCACTGCACCATGTCGTCGCGCGAGAACTTCTCGGCGTCACCATGGCTCCAGCCCAGGCGCGCCAGGTAATTGAACAGGGCCTCGGGCAGGAAGCCCTCCTCCTCGTACTGCAGCACGCTGACGGCGCCATGGCGCTTGGAGAGCTTTTGGCCATCGGGCCCCAGGATCATGGGCAGGTGGCCAAAGCGCGGCAACGGTTCGCCGGGGGCGAGCAGCGCCCGGTAGATGTTGATCTGGCGCGGGGTGTTGTTGACGTGGTCGTCGCCCCGCAGCACGTGGGTGATGCGCATGTCGATGTCGTCGACAACCACCGCGAAATTGTAGGTGGGCACGCCATCGCCGCGGGCGATGACCAGGTCGTCGAGTTCGGTGTTGCTGACGCTGATGGGCCCCTTGACCAGATCATTCCAGGCCACGTCGCCAAAATCCGGATTGCGAAAGCGGATCACCGGGGTCACCCCGGGCGGAGGGGTGCGGCCCGCAGCGCGTTCGGGACGCCAGCGGCCGTCGTAGCGGGGCTTTTCTCCGCGGGCGGTCTGCTCGGCGCGCAGGGCGTCGATTTCCTCGCGCGTGGCGTAGCAGAGGTAGGCCTTGCCCTCGGCAAGCAGC
This sequence comes from uncultured Burkholderiales bacterium, assembly GCA_903871435.1. Taxonomy (GTDB): domain Bacteria; phylum Pseudomonadota; class Gammaproteobacteria; order Burkholderiales; family Burkholderiaceae_F; genus GJ-E10. The sequence continues at coordinate 2,029 of CAIQGU010000341.1, forward strand.
TGGTCCAGCAGTTCCTTGTAGCGGGGCAGCCGGTCGGTCTGGCGGAACGGGCCTTCGTCGTACTCGAGGTTCAGCCACGCCATGCTGTCCATGATGACCTGCACGGCTTGTTCTGTGGAACGCTCGATATCGGTGTCTTCGATGCGCAGCACGAAAGTGCCGCCGTGGTGGCGGGCAAATGCCCAGCAGAACAGGGCAGTGCGCGCCGTGCCCAGGTGCAGCATGCCGGTGGGACTGGGCGCCACCCGGGTGCGCACCGGCCGGCTGTCTGCAGGATGCAAGGGGGTGCTCACGCGGTGGCGCTCCTCAAGGCGATACTCACGCGCCGGCTCTCATGCCGCCTGCGGCACGCCGTCGTCGGCGCCGTTGGCGCCCACCTTGGCGATGCGCAGGAGATTGGTGGTGCCCGAATGACCAAACGGCACGCCGGCCGCGATGACGACGTAATCGCCGGCGACCGCAAAGCCTTCCTGCACGGCGGCGCGGCAGGCCATGTCGGTCATGGTGGTGACGTCGGGGGCGAGCGTGGTCTGCAGGGCGTGCACGCCCCAAACGACGGAAAGGCGGCCGGCGGTGCGCTCGTACGGCGTCAGGCACAGGATGGGCGCCTCGGGGCGCTCGCGCGCGGTGCGCAGGGTGGATGCGCCCGAGGAGGTATAGCTGATGGTGGCCTTGGCGCTCACGATATGCGCCGTCTGGCGCAGCGCGGCGCACACCGCGTCGGCCACGGTATTGCGGGCTTCTTCGTGATTGGCTTCGAGCAGTGCCCGGTAGTGGGGGTCGCCCTCCACCTGGCCGATGATGCGGTCCATCATCGCCACGGCTTCCACCGGATACTTGCCGGCGGCCGACTCGGCCGAGAGCATCACGGCATCGGCGCCCTGGAAAATGGCACTGGCCACGTCCGAGGCCTCGGCGCGGGTGGGCACCGGGCTGGCGGTCATGGATTCGAGCATCTGCGTGGCAACGATCACCGGCTTGCCCTCGCGACGGCAGGCACGCACGATGGCGCGCTGCAGGATGGGCACCCGCTCGGGCGGCATTTCAACGCCAAGGTCGCCCCGGGCCACCATCACGGAATCGGATGCGAGCACGATTTCATCGAGGCGGTCGATGGCCGCGGGCTTTTCCAGCTTGGTCATCACCAGGGCACGGTCGCCGATGATGGCGCGCGCTTCGGTGATGTCTTCCGGACGCTGCACGAAGGACAGGGCAATCCAGTCAACGCCCAGGTTCAAGGCGTACTCGAGATCGCGGTGGTCTTTTTCCGTGAGCGGCGAAATGGGCAGCACCACGCCAGGAACATTGACCCCCTTGCGCTCGGTAAGCCGGCCGCCGACCTCGACACGCGTGATGGCGTAGTCGGGTCCAAAGTCTTCGACCTGCAGGGAAAGCTTGCCGTCGTCGAGCAGCAATATGGCGCCCTTGACGAGCGCGGCGAATATCTCCGGGTGCGGCAGATTGACGCGCGTTGCATCGCCCGGCGCGGGGTTCAGGTCGAGCCGGAAAGTAGCACCCGGAACCAGGGTGATGCCATCGCCCTTGAAAGTGCCCACGCGCAACTTGGGACCCTGCAGGTCGCCCAGGATGCCGATAGGACGGTTGAACTCAAAGCCGATCTTGCGGATGGTGGCGACGCGTTCCTTGTGCTGCTCGTGCGTGCCGTGGCTGAAGTTGAGGCGGAACATGTCCACGCCGGCAACAAACAATTTGCGGATGATGTCTTCGGTTGAGCTGGCGGGCCCCAGGGTGGCAACGATCTTGGCGTTACGATTTCTGCGCATAAATATCCGGTGAGAAAAGACCCGCAAGTTCGCAGGAAACGCATCGCGGCGGAAACGCAACCGCGTATGCAACTAAATCCGCAACTGCATCCGCAACCGCGGGGGCGCGGAGCACGGACAGCGCACGGGCGACAACACGCCGCCGCCGACTATCCGCAACGAGTTCGCGATTGTACGCATTACAAAATTTGCGGCCGGGCCGGCGCCAGCAGCCGCCGGTCACTAGGTCATGCTGATCAATACCGCCCGGAGGATGGCGCCGGAATGCACGGGCTGGTTCGGGGTGGAACCTGTTTCGGTGAAATCGGAATCCGCGGAAAGCGACTTTTCGATCACATGAAAGGTGTCCCCGAGGGCGACAAACAGCGCGGGCGCCTCACCCTGTACCAGCAGCTGGCCCGGTTGCCGTCCCGCGGCAATACTGCGCCGGACCGTTGCGGGTCCGATGTAAAAGCCGGGCTGCGGCAAACCATCCTGGTGCACCGCGTTGCTGGTCGACACCCCATCCAGTTGACAGGCAGCGGCGTCGATGAGCGGATGCTCGTCAAGCGCCAGCGCAAGGGCGAGGAGGAAATCGGCGGCGCCGCCCGGGGCGCCGTCACGCAGGACCGGGCCGGCCGACAGCAGGACCGTGGGCGCCATCGGCTGCCCGTGGCGCACGCTCTGCAGGGCAATGGCGGCGTGCAGGCTGGCCAGTTCGCGGATTTCGGTGGCCGCTTGCAGGCCCAGCGGCAGCACGACGAAGGCGCGGTTGCGTGCCCGGTCCGCGGCTTGCCGCAGCGCGGCCGCCGGATCGGCGGGCGTCGCGCCCAGCAAGGCCTCCAAAGTAGCGCGCGTTG
>CAIQGU010000342.1 GCA_903871435.1 uncultured Burkholderiales bacterium
CGGCACCACGCAGCTGGTCGTTACGTGGCTCATCCATGTCACGGGCAGCGCCATGGCGCCCGCGTGGTACCTGCTGGGGGCAACGGCCATAGGCCAGATCGCCATCATGCTGATGCGCGAAAGCGCGCCGGTGCGAAGGTCGATAGCGGGTTCGGCAAGCCGGCGCGAGGCGACTGCCTGATTCTCGACCCAGACTGACGGCTCAGGCCGGAACCGCACGCTTGCGTCAATGCGCATATGAAATTGATATGCTGCCGGGCTTGGGCACTTCCTTTTCCGGCGCCTGCGGGAGCAACGTGATGGACAAATTTGCGGTTCAGGTTGAGCGCATTGCCGTCATTGGGCTGATGCTGCTCCTCATGACCACCATCTTGTTCGGAACGGTGGTGGTTGCCTGGTCGCTCATCGAGGACTTGATTCATACGCGCGAACTGGTGCTGGAACCGAAGGCCCTGTTCGATATCTTCGGCTTGTTTGTCGCGGTCCTGGTTGGTGTCGAACTGCTGAAAATACTCCGGCACCTTCTGGCAGCACACGAAGTCAACACAACGCTGGTGGCGCAGACGGCGCTCATCGCGCTGTGCAACAAGATCATCACCTTGAATTTGCATGATACTGACTGGACCGTGCTTGCCGCCGTGGCGGCGCTGATCCTTGCGCTATCGGCAGCGATCTACGCGTTGCGCGGCACCAGCCATTCCTCCCACGGATGATCGCCAGGCCCGCGTGCCTGCCCGTCCCGCGGCGGTAAATGCCGGTCTGATAGCGTTACCCCTCTTCTCGTGCGCTGGCGCTACGCCCTGTCTGCCGCCACCGCGGCAATGATCTGGCTCGCACGTCGCGCGCTGGCCTCGATTTCGTCGTAGCGGCCTGCGCTTACCCACTCCGCTGCCACCATCCACGAGCCGCCGATGCACGGCACATTGGGCTGGCGCAGGAAATCCGCGGCGTTGGATTCGTTGATGCCGCCGGTGGGGCAGATCGCCAGGTTGGGGAAGGGCCCGGCGAGCGACTTGATCATGCCGAGCCCGCCCACCACCTGGGCCGGAAAGAGCTTGATGGCATCGAAGCCCAGGTGCAGCAGCGCGATAATCTCGCTGGCAGTCGCAGCGCCGGGCACCACGGGCAGCGAGAGGCGCGACAAAGCGGCCGCGAGCGCGGGCGGCGTGCCCGGCGTGACGAGAAAATCGGCGCCCTTGTCCACCGCTGCGCGCGCCTGCTCGGGCGTGATAACCGTTCCGGCGCCCAGCAGCATTTCGGGCACCTCGCGCTTGACCACGCCCAGGGCCTCCATCGCCACTGCCGTGCGCAGCGTCACTTCTATGGCCTTGAGGCCGCCGCGCGCCAGCGCGCTGGCGACCGCCACGGCCTGGGCTACGCTCTCCACCGTTACCACCGGCATGATGCCGGCCTTGACCAGGAGCGCACGCGTTGCCTGCTGCCGTGCCGTGCCGGGTGTTGCGGGGTTGCTCATGAGGTCGGTTTCCTGGGTGAGTTGAGAGTGTCGGGTACGTGCCGCGGATTCCTGCTACGGACAGGCGCGCACGGACGGAGCCCCGTCAGATGCCGCAGGAGATCGATGTCGCGCCTTCTTCGGCACTGCCCACCGCGGCTCGGTTGCCGGCAAAAAGGTTGCGGCCCAGGTCCAGCGGGCCGGGCGCCGGGCGCTGCGCCACTGGCCGGGCCGCGAACTGTGCCGCGTCAACACGCACGTCGAGCAGTCCGTTATCACCGTCGAGCAGGATGATGTCGCCGGTCTGCACCCGGGCCAGCGGGCCGCCGTCGAGCGACTCCGGCGTCACGTGTATGGCGGCCGGAAACTTGCCCGAGGCGCCCGACAGCCGCCCGTCCGTCACCAGCGCTACCTTGCCGCCCTTGCCCTGCAACATCCCCAGCAGCGGCGCCAGGCTGTGCATCTCGGGCATGCCATTGGCGCGCGGGCCCTGGAAGCGCACCACGGCGACGAAGTCGGGCGGCAGCTTGCCGGCTTTGTAGAGCACGCCCAGTTCCTTCGGGTCATCCACCACCACGGCGGGCGCTTCGATGCGCCGGTATTCCGGCTTGACCGCCGACACCTTGATGAGTGAACGGCCCAGGTTGCCGGTGAGCAGGCGCAGTCCGCCGTGTGCCTCGAAGGGCCGCGCCACGGAGCGCACCACGGCCTCATCGCCGCTGGCGGGCGCCACCGCAACGTAATGCAGGGCACCCTCGCGCAACTGCGGCTCCTCGGCAAATGCCGCGAGGCCGCGCGCACCGGGCGCCATCGTAGCGACATCCGCATGCATCAATCCGGCCGCGGCGAGCTCACGGATCACGAAGGCGACACCGCCCGCGGCCTGGAAGTGGTTCACATCGGCCGAGCCGTTGGGGTAGATATGGGTGAGCAGCGGCACGGCCTGCCCGATGTCCTCGAAGTCGTCCCAGTTGATGACGATGCCGGCGGCGCGCGCCACGGCGATCCAGTGGATGGTGTGATTGGTGGAACCGCCCGTGGCCAGCAGCATGACCAGGGCATTGACGATGGCCCTTTCATCTACCAGATGCCCGATGGGCCGGTAATCCTTGCCCAGCGCGGTACTGGCCAGAACCTGCCGGGTCGCTGCGCGGGTAAGGGCTTCGCGCAGCGGCGTGCCCGGGTTCACGAACGACGCGCCCGGCAATTGCAGGCCCATGGCTTCGAGCAGCGTCTGGTTGGAGTTGGCGGTGCCGTAGAAGGTACAGGTGCCCGGGCTGTGGTACGAGGCCGATTCCGCCTCAAGCAGCTCGGCGCGCGTGGCTTGACCCGCGGCGTAACGCTCGCGCACGGCGGCCTTGGCCTTGTTGTCCATGCCGCTGGTCATGGGACCCGCCGGGGCGAAGATCACGGGCAGGTGGCCGAAGGCCAGCGCGCCGATGAGCAGGCCGGGGACGATCTTGTCGCAGACCCCCAGGCAGATGGCCGCATCGAACATGTCGTGGCACAGCGCGATGGCCGTGGCCTGCGCGATCACGTCGCGGCTGAACAGCGACAGCTCCATGCCGGGGCGGCCTTGCGTAACCCCGTCGCACATGGCCGGTACGCCGCCGGCCACCTGGGCCGTGCCCCCCGCCTGGCGCGCCGCGTCCTGGATGATGGCCGGGTAGGTCTCGAAGGGCTGGTGCGCCGACAGCATGTCGTTGAAGGCCGTGACGATACCCAGGTTGGGTGCCGCTCATAGGCGAGAACCGCGTACTCGCTTCGTACGGCCTCAAGGTGATGCGCCAAACGCGCCGCGTAGGCCTGCGAGCACTGGCGGCCGTGGGTGGCATCGATATTGCGCGGATC